>JAUNRD010000454.1 GCA_030535815.1 Clostridia bacterium | reverse complement strand
GGTTTTTAGTGTCACTATTGAGCTTTTAGTGTAACTTGATTGCAAAGTTCACATTTAAACCCATATCTCGTTTTTACCTGATAGTATATGGAATTTACAAAGCCTCAAAGATTTAAATGTTAGCGGAACCAATCTTGTTAAGTTATCAGACAAAATTAGTGGTTTATATTTTCTCCAAAATTTGAACATAAGCAGGACCAAAATAACAGAGTTACGCACATAGGATATCTATAAATGAGAAGTATAAATACAAATCTCATTATGGCCTATGTGCTTACTTGTTTTCTGATAGAACTATTGTAAATACTCCATAAAGAACAGTTCAAGATCACTCTTTGCAGGATAGCCGGGGCGAAGAGGTAAAGGAATTCCAGGATGGCCTCATCCTGCGCGGCTATTCCTGTGGCAAGTCCAGCCTAGATGGTGACTTCGGGAAAAATACCGAGAAGGTGGGGAGAAGCTTCCAGGTAGGCCGGAAGCTTACGGTGGACGGTAGTGCGGAATCGGAGACGTTTGAGAAACTGTTTTTATGATGATTTAGACCCGTAGTTTTTTCTACGGTTCTTTTTTTTACAAAACATGGAGACTATGGTATTGTAAATAACAGTGAGTACTAACTAACAGAAGGAGTATTATCATGGGAAAAGGCCCTACTAACGGTGGAATTATTGCGAATAGAGGTTTTATCTTTCAAACTATCGTTGCAGAAATACAGTGTCTAAAGAGAAACGATTGGAATTCAATAAAAGTGGAGCCGGAGACAAAGCTTGATAAGGTCGATATTATGCTTTACCAAGATGAAAAAATCCTTTCTGCCATTCAGGTGAAGTCCAGCAAGAATCCCTTTGAAAGAAGTGATGTAAAAAAATGGCTAGAAAAACTTCGGGCAGATGCGGCAGAAGCTGAAGAAATCTGTCTTTATCTTGTGGGTGAACAATGCAAGCCTGCGTGTGAGGATTTTATTGCAGAACATTCAAGTGAAATCAAAAAAAATTCGTTTGAGAGTCTTCCTATTGCTTGTGCTGAAAAACTGGTCGAGTATATCAGAAGTGCAGGTAATGACGAAGAAGTTAGAGTAGATGATCTTGAGTTTATGGAGGATGCTCTTTTTGCCAAGCTGTTTAAGAACAGTATTGCAAAAGAGCCAATAAGCCGAGCAGCGTTTGAGGAGCGGTTTCAAAAAGCACTTCCCGTCTATATAATCCCGAAATGCCTCACGCCTATCCCTACTATAAACCATGAAGTCGGTCTTGTTGGACGAGATGATATAAAGAAGTTTGTTCGTGAAATGCTGGAAGCGAATGATAGGACGGCTTTGGTAAGTGGCCTGGGCGGAATAGGAAAAACGGCAGTCATGCAACACGTCTGCAACGATTTGAAAAATGAAGGGAACTATGTGGCATGGATTGAATGCGGAGAAAGCTTTAAGGAAGACTTGCTCCTTCTCCGCACAGCGCTGGGTATCCCGGAATCGGATAATGCGGATGTAGCTTACGAGAAGATAATAAAAGAGCTGAGGGCAAATAAACAACTTGTTAAAAAACTTTACATCTTTCTGGACAATCTTTCCCGCATACTTGGCGATGATGAACAGGAAGAACTTAATGGATTGGGAATCCATGTGATGGTAACGTCAAGGTTTGAACATGACTATTTTGTGAATCTTCCGCTTGATGTGCTGACGGAACAGTCTGCCATGGATATGTTCTACGGCTATTATCTTGAAAAGCAGAAGGATAAGACACGCAGATATGAGGATGCAGCATTGGAGATTATCAGGTCTGTACAGAGCCATACGCTACTTACGGAACTGTTGGCAAAGGCTGCGTGGAAGAAAGGCGGCACGTTGGAAGCTTTCAGGGATGCTCTTAAAGCGGAAGGCGTGTTCGATGTGTTTCAGAGAAAACTCAGCACGAAGCATGACAAAAACAGGACAATAGCGGAATGTGTCATGGAATTGTATAAG
>JAUNRD010000453.1 GCA_030535815.1 Clostridia bacterium | reverse complement strand
ATCACGATGCAGAAGTTGCCCTTTATGACGAAGAAGTACCTTCGAATCTTAAACTCTTTTCCGAAAACTGGACGAGCTATGAGTACGAAGATGTCGTAATTACGGGCGCACATCTTTCGGGAAAAAGCAATCTTTACGATTCTCTGCTTCTTGATAAAAGCAAAATCAATATCGTAACTCTTCACGGGCAGGAGCAGAAGTATGTCGGAAAAGATAAAACGGAAACAGTAAATCTTCCGCTTCTTAAGGAGAAGTACATAGATTATCTTGCGCTGGGACATATACATTCATATAAGGAAGATAGGCTTGATACAAGAGGTATCTGGGTATATTCGGGCTGTCCTGACGGAAGAGGTTATGATGAATGCGGCGAGAAAGGATTTTCTCTTATAACCGTTGAAGACGGAGAAATCTCACACGAATTTATCCCGTTTATGAGCCGTCTTATAAACGAAATCAGAGTTGATATATCTGATTGCGAAACCACTTCCGATGTTGACAGACTCGTTTCGGAAAAACTTTCAGCAGTATCACAAGAAAATCTGGTAAAGGTTGTGCTCTGCGGAAAAGTCAGTGTAGAATGTCACTACGATTTGTCATACATAGAAGATAAATATAAGGACAGATATTTTGCTTTTAAGATAGAAGCGGAAGTCGGAATAAAATTCAATATTGAGGATTACATGTATGACGCATCTCTTAAAGGTGAATTTATAAGAACAGTTATGTCTGAAGATTACAGTGACGAAGAAAAGCGCCTTGTAATCGAGCTTGGAATAAAGGCGCTTTCAGGAGAGGAGCTTTGATATGAAATTTATTGAATGTTATATTGAAAATTTCGGAAAGCTCAAAGAATTCCGCCAAGAGTTCAAGGACGGACTTAATGTCATCTTGGAGGATAACGGTTTCGGAAAAACCACATTTGCGGCATTTATCCAAGCTATGTTTTACGGACTTGATGCAGGACGCGCAAAAGACAGCGACAGAAAAAAATATGATCCATGGCAGGGAGGTAAGTTTGGCGGAAGCATTATTTTTTCATTAAACGGAAAGACATACAGACTGGAACGTTTTTTCGGCAAAAAAGAAAAGGACGATACTTTCACTCTTTACAATGAGGAGACCGGACTTGAGTCCAAAGATTTTTCTGAAAATATTGGCTGTGAAATTTTCGGAATCGATAAGGAGTCTTACGGAAAGTCTGCTTATATTCCACAGGGAAAGGTTGAAGCGGAGCTTGCGGGAGCAGGGGACATAAACGCCAAGCT
This sequence comes from Clostridia bacterium, assembly GCA_030535815.1. GTDB lineage: Bacteria > Bacillota > Clostridia > CAKSNL01 > HGM11501 > HGM11501. The sequence continues at coordinate 712 of JAUNRD010000453.1, read as the reverse complement.
TTCGGATTTATCGGAAGCAGATAACGATATGGCTTCCTTTGATAAAGCTATGCAGACACTTAAAGATCTGAAAAATAAATATAAACGTTCTACCGGTTTAATACAGGAAAAAGAGCTTGCAAAAAGCAATGCGGAATCATCGCTTAAGCATTCCGAGAATCTTCTTGAAACTGAGAAGATGATAAAAGAAGAATTACATACTAAAAGAAGATTGAAGAAAGAGCTTGAGGGAAAAATCGAAAAGCTGCACAAGAGTAATGCAGAAAAAGAAAAGGCTGAGCATTATAAAACAATAAAAAAAGACGCGGAAGATTCAGAAAGCAGAATAAAGGGGTATGAGGCAGAAATGAAAAGAATCCCCGATTCAGAAGAGCTTTCTTCACTTTATACTTTAACAGAGGAGTATAAAAGAAGTGAGACAATAAAAAGAACTGCTGAATTAAGTGAGACGGAGAAAGAAGTGCTGGATAAAGCTGATGCTTACGGTATTCACGAACTTTCAGAAGAAGATTATAAAAGCATAACAGAAAAAATACAGGCATATAAAACAAAAAAAGCCGTTACCGAATCGGCTAATCTTACTGAAGAAGAACGGATGCGACTTTTAAATTTGCGTAAGATGTTTTCCGGAAATGACTTTGATATGGCAAAGCTTGAGGAAATATATTACAGAGCAAGGGAAGGAAAGGAAAAACTTGGTTTTCTTAAAACA
>JAUNRD010000452.1 GCA_030535815.1 Clostridia bacterium | reverse complement strand
ATTCTCCCGCTACAATCATTGAAGGAAGAACATACACTCCCGTAAGATTCATAGCAGAAGCGCTTGGCGCTAAAGTTTCCTGGAACGCCGAAACAAAAGAAGTTACAATTACAAAATAATATTAACGATACGGAAGCCACTTTCGGCTTTCGTATCTTTTTTGCAAAAACGAAAAGCAACAGCAAAAAAATATTGCATACTTTCTCTTTTTTTGATATAATAGAACCATATTCAATAAGGAGGAATAAAAATGAAAAAGCGCATTGTTTCATTGATGCTTGTCCTTATGATGCTTGCATCGACAGTTTTTGTAACAACCTATGCAACCGAAGGACAGATTAAAAACATCATTTACTTAATCCCTGACGGAGGCGGCTATGCTCCCTACGATTTTGCCAATATGGTAAAAATTGCAGGTGGCTTTAACGAAGAGCTTTTCCCGACTAAAACTCCCACCGACGAAAATCCCATGGCCATGCGTGCCCAGCTTGCGGGAAGTATGAAAACCGCTCCCGTAACAGGTGGTGTTACCGACTCTGCTGCGGCAGGTACCGCTATGGCGACAGGCTATAAAACAGTTAACGGTTATGTCGGCATCGACAAAAACGGAGTTCCGAAAGCAAACCTTGTAGAAGCGGCAGAATCCAAGGGTATGGCAACGGGTATTATCTCCACATATCATTGGGCTCATGCAACACCTGCCGCATTTACAGCTCACGCTTCGGACAGAAACGATCTTTACGACATCTATCAGCAGATAGAAAACAAAGGTCTCGAGGTTGTTCTTGGTGTAGGCTATGGTCAGGTAGCTCAGTATGCAACCATCCGGAACGCCATAGATGCAGGTTATACCGTTGTTGAAACCAAGGATGATTTATTAAAGGTTAAACCCGGCGACAAAATCTGGGGAAACATCGGAGATAAAGGGTTCCCCTATGACGTATATTTAGGTAAAACACAGGCAAACCTTGCTGAAATGACAAAGGGCGCTATCACCGCTCTTTCCGGCGATCCCGACGGCTTTTTCCTCATGGTTGAAGGCGGTATGGTCGATACAGGCGGACACGCCAGCGATGCCCGTACTACAACAAGCGAATATCTGGCATTTGATGAGGCCTTTAAGGTTGCATTAGAATTTGCCAAAGGTCGTAAAGATACTGTTGTAATCTGCGCTCCCGACCACGATACAGGCGGAATGATTATACCCGAAAATCCCGAAACGGCAGTTTCCGAAGTAATTGAAGGCGTAAAACCCGAAAGCATCGGCTGGACAACGGCCAGCCACACAGATCAGAATGTCGGCGTATGGGCTTACGTTCCCGAAGGTGTATCTTTAATTAAAGGCTTAAATCCCGTTTTAGGCGACACACAAAGCACCCGTGAAAATTATGTAATCGATAATACTGAAATTGCACCCTGGTGTGCCTCTTTGATGGGCGTTGACCTTGACGCTTTATCGAAAGAGCTTTTCCTGGACGTAACCACCATAGGAAAATTCAATTCCCTTACAAGAACCTTCACCTTTAACAACGGTGATAAATATGTAGTAAGCAATCAGGACGAATACTTTAAAGACGGCGAGAAAATTTCCACAAACGGCAAGGTGGCATTTTACACCAAAAACAGATTCTATGTTCCTTCAGAAATGGTGGAAGAAGACGACTGGAATTATGTTTCAAAGCTTGAAGCAGGCGACGGCATAACAGGAAAAGGTACTGCTTCAGACCCCTTCATCATCGATGATGTATCCGACTTTATGGAATTCACAGGCAATCTGCTTGTAGGAACTAATTACAGCGGAAAGTACATCCGCCAGACACAGGATATTGATTTGACACCCTATACCGACTATAAGGGTATCGGTGCCGGCGCAACCTTCGCAGGTACATATGACGGATACGGAAGAAAGATTAAAGTTGCAATAAATTCCGATACCGATGTTTCCGTTTTTCCGAAGGTAAGCGGCGTTCTTATGAACGTAG
>JAUNRD010000055.1 GCA_030535815.1 Clostridia bacterium | reverse complement strand
TCATACATATACTCCTTGTCGATATTCTCCATAAGATAAATTCCGCAACGCGAAATCTGCATCTGTCCGTCCATACACTCCTCTGCCTTTCTGATTGCATCGGCGATGTAGGGCGCACCCTTTCCGAATATCTTAGTGAAACGCCAAAGGTTATCCTCCATCGAAAGCTCTACGTTATATGCCGTTCTTCCGAAGGTGTAGAAATTGAAAATATGGTTCCATATATGAAAGCACTCTATCTGGGTTGTAGCGCCTATAATTTCATCTTTTATAAACCCCTTCCATATTGCCTGCACCTCGTCAGCCATAGGAAGATAGCGCTGTCTTTCCGCGTATATGCCCATATAATAATCGTAATAGCTTACCTCGGCTCCCGTCTTTTTCCAGCTAAGGAGATTTTCGTGAAAGTGGGTGCCGATTAATGCAGAACCGTCCTTCTTTCCGATGCGCCTTAGTCCGTTTGCCGCCCAGGTTGCCTCCCAGACATCAACATTTGAGCAAAGCTTTATATTTTCGGGGCACTCCCATATATCCACATAAATCAAAAGGCTTATCTTAATTTCGGGATACACCTTGCCCACTCTTTTTGCAACCTCGTTTACAAAATAGCAGTAGTTTTCCGTTTTGCTCTTATCCTTGCACAAAGGACAACAGCACTGTGGAGCCGTTCCGTCGTGAGGCGGAAGGCTTAAGCTTACAAGGTCTTCATTGTAGCTTAACCACGTTATCACATTTTTGCTGAATTCTTCTATTAATTCAGGATTTTGGTAGCAGAAAATCATCTGTCCCATATGGTCAACGGGATGAAATCTCGTACCGTCCTCTCCAAGACGGAAAAACTCATGGTGGGTTTCATAATATTTTTCCGGGAAATATTTGTTTCCGTCGGCAGGCATAAAGATGTCCGATGCGTCGTGATGTCCTACCTCCACCCCTATGCCCCTTTTGCTGAGTTCTTCAATTAATCCCGCATCCTTCATTTTTTCATAGACGCCTGCCCAGGTGCTGAAAAGATTGTATCTGTTTTTTGAAAGGAAATCGAAAAACTCTGTGTTAAGCTTTCTTAAAGGGTTTCCCGCACAGTCGGAATACTGTACGCAGGCACCTCTTTTAGTTGATGTTGCGCATTTAACTATATGCTCCTTGTTTTCTATTATAAGCTCGTCCATTTCCGGAACAAATTCCCCAGCATCGACGGAGGGGCTTGAATAGGCAGAAAGAGCGCATCCGCAAAAGATTTCAAGAAAATCATATACAGCATAAATCGTTCCGCGGTTTTTATCCCCTTCGCTGCCTGCAATAAGCAAGGTGTTATCATCAAGTGTTTTTACCATTGCGCCCTCGGGGCCGGGAACAAGCTTATTGAATATATCCACCGAAATATACTCTTCGGCCGCCATATTCCGGGAAGGCCCGCCTATTATAAAAGATGTATTTTCTTTATTGTGAGTGCCTGTAATATTTACCTCTGCCATAAGCATAAGCTTAAGATATTTACAAAGCTCTTCTGATGCAAAAATTTCCCTTTTTGTTGCTTTTTGAGAAATAACAATATCAACCTTATCGAATTTACATATTTTCATTCTTAAAGCTTCCTCTCAAAGAAATCCATAAATACGTTCCAGTCTTCCCTTGACATAAAGTGTCTGCCTTCTCTTACATAAAAGCCAAGGTCACCGTCTGTCAAAGCCTCTCCCGCTTTTACCATTTTCCCGTTATGGATAAGCCCATTTCTTCCGAGCAATTCATAAACCCTGCTTGCATCAGTAAGGGACAAAAATTCAGAGAAAGGATCCATTCCGTCATCCTCTGTTGCACCTGTCACAAAGGCATAGCCCGGCGCCTGACAAGCCATAAGATAATGCATATCATAGGGAAGCTCGGCGTGAGGGGTATCTAAAAAGGTCTTGAATTTTTCGCAGAAGAAGTTATAGCTTCCGATTTTTATAAAATCGGAAATATCCTCACCCTTATGAACGCGGATAACGCCGCATCCGCCGTAGTTGGAATTGTTTCCGTATGCCATAAAAAATCTGTCATCCTGCGCTCTTGTCCAGAGTGCGGTCTTCCCCAGGCGGGAGTGACCTGCCACGGCAATTCTTTTTGTATTTAAATCATCCCTTGCAATAAGATAATCCATAATTCTGCTTGCGCCGTATGCCCAGATGCCAACAAGCCCCCACTCTGTTAAAGTGCGGTCTCTGTCCCCTATAAAATGACCTGCAAGTCCGCCCTTAAAATCTCCGAATACGCTATCGGGCGTAATATCCTTATAATCAACCGTAACAAGGGCAAAGCCTCTGTCAATTATTTCCTCTTCGGGAACGGGGTAGCCGGGGCCGAAGCTTAAATACAAAATCACAGGTGGCTTTTCTGCCTTTTTCGGAACGGTTATTTCAACGGGAAAGCTGTACTTTCCCTTCGGCGTGTCAAACTCTATCATTTTGCACTCGGTTTCAGCCTTTCCGCCAAACATTTTATATCTGTTTTTCTGAATATCTTTCCCGCAGACATTCATTGGAGCTTTTGGGGTAAATCCGAACAAATTTAAGGAGAGAATATCAAGTAGTTCTTTTTTCCTTTCTGCCCAGTTTTTCTCTGTTACAGCTTCGCCGTTATTCATCAAAAGAATGCCCGGCAGTTTTCTTTTTTCAAGCTCGTCTCTGATATTCATAAAGCTCTCTCCTTTCTTATCTTTATTTTAACTTAACATAAATTAAGTTTGTGGTCAATGAAAATTGTTTTGTCAATCTTATGGAATGTTTTGTCACTTTGAAAGAAGTACTTTTGCCATATACGGTCTATGATCACTTGGAGTTTCGTCCAAAGCCTCTGCCTTTTCAACTTTAATATTCTTATCCACAAAAATATAATCTATTTTCATTTCAGGCTTATCTGATGAATGAGTGTACCATTTTTCGTCAATATCCGAAGGGGCAGTATCTTTCAGAATGCATCTCAGCTCCTGAATCAATGGTTCATACGGTTTCATATTCAAATCTCCCATCAATATGCAGGGATACACAGATTCCGCCACAATTTTCTTAACAGTTTCCGTGATTTTCTGCTTTTCAGAAAGAGCCAATCCGAAATGTGTAACCAAAACCATAACCTTATGGCCGTTAACATCAATTACAGTCTTTGCAATGCTTCGTCCCTCGCATCTTTTATCTTCCTCATAGCTTCCGGCAGGAATTAAAACATTCCCTGCTTCTATGATGGGATATTTTGATAAAACTGCATTTCCATAAGGGCTTTCGTTATCCATAATTGCCGGCGCAAAATAGCTGTAGCTATACCCTGCTTCTTCGGCGATTTGTTCGGTCTGATTGTTAAAAACAAAGCCCTCTCCATGAACCTCATTCAGACCCACAATATCTGCCCCGTGTTTTTTTATAACCGCGGACACCAAAGAAGGATTTATCAATGTAACATCCGTCCAGCTTTTACCGGCTTTAAGTTCCTGATAGTTTTTACCGGACATAATATTGTATGTCATAAGTTTAATCATTTTAATCGCTCCTTTAAGTTTCAGCTGATTACACACCGAAATCGTAATTTACCTTTACGCTGTTTCCCGTCTTTGCAGATTCAATTACCGCAGAGCAAACCGCAACGGTTTTTGCCCCTTCAAGGCCTGTCATAATAAGACTCTTTCCGCAGATAACCGCATCACGGAATGCCTTATGCTCACCCGGAAGATTGTGATTGTTGATTTCCACCTTTATCCTGTGTGCCATTGTTCTCTCGCTTCCGTTTCCGTAAATGATGCCGCCTGCAAAGGGTGCTCCCTCTGCTGACTTTTCAAGGTAAAGGCTCATTTCGGGGGATGTGTTATCAAAAATAAGTGTACCCTTGGTTCCGTAAAGGGCTGTTCTCATTGTATAGTCGCGCTTACACCCGATGGATGTGAATATTTTTCCGATTGTGCCGCTTTCCCACTTCATAATTCCGATGGTGGCATCGGATACGGGCCAGTCTGAAAGTACCATTCTGTTGGAGTATGCTGTAACCTCAACAGGATCACCGATAAGCCAGCGAAGAAGATCGATTGAGTGACAGCCTCCGCCTAAGATCGGCTCTCTGTCGGGATGCATTCTCCACTTGTCAACGCCGGGAATTGTTGCATAGTCGTGGGCATATTCGCCCTCGGCAAAGAAAATGTCCCCAAGGATGCCCGATTCCACAATCTGCTTTGCTTTTACAAAGGCAGGTGTGAAACGGCATACCTGACCAACCATTAAAAGCTTTCCGCTTTCCTTTTCTGCCATAAGCATTTCGTGGCAATCCTCATGTCTTAATGCCATGGGCTTTTCGCACATTACGTTAAAGCCCGCCTTAAGGGCTGCAACTGTTGCATCCTTATGGGCGTGGTCTGCAGTTGCAACAACCACGATGTCCGCTTCGATACTTTCAAGCATTTCGTTATAGTCCGAAAAGCACGCGGCATTAAGGGCGTACTTTTCGTTTTTCTCCTCGGCAAATTCCTTATGCACGTCACAAAGCCCCACAATTTCAATGTCCTTTGTCTGAAGGAGTGCTTCAATGTGCATTCCGCCAAAGCTTCCGCATCCGATAATTGCATATTTAATTTTTCTTTCCATAAACAAACCCTCTTTTCTTTTATTTTGTAAATATTATAAAACGAGGCTGTTTTTATATCAATGGAAATACATTCTCATTTTTGTATACTTTTGTTCACTTGAAATTATCTGTGAATTTTTATTGACATTTCGTTTTCAATAAGTTAAACTATAGAAAGGTGATCAGATGAGTACATATATAAGCCACTTTATTAAAAACGTAATTAGCGTATCATCCATAATAAACTGCTACAGAAAGGACTTTGCACCCGATTTTTGTGATATCCCCGAAAGTCACGATTTCTGGGAAGCGGTTTATCTTGACAAGGGCAGCATTTTCGTTTCCGCAGGCGGAAACAAAAATTTGTTAAAGCCCGGAGACATATATTTTCATAAGCCTGGCGAAAGCCATCACATAATCATAAACGGAAAAGAAAATGTTATCGTTTATTTTATTTCCTTTTATTCAAAAAGCAGTGCAATGAATCTTTTTTATGATGCGAAGCTTTCCCTTACGCCCTATCTCAAAAACCTTCTTTACATAATGCACGAGGAAGCGAAAAAGTCCTTTGTTTCAACAAGAGTCGGCACCTCATACGGCGTTACTGCAGCCCCCGATGCACCTATTGGAAGCGCACAGCTTTACAAAAACTATCTTGAAAGCTTTTTGATAAACCTACTCCGCTTCAAAATCGAATCGGAAAAGGCAACGGTGTATTCGGAAAAAGAGGAATTTCACAAGGCCATTGTAAGAAAGATAACGGAAGAGGTATCACAAAGCCTCTATTCTCACTTTTCCATCAGCACATTAACCAAAAAGCTGAACTACGGAAGAACCTTTCTCTGCAATGTCTTTAAGGCTGAAACCGGCTATACCATAAACGGCTTTTACAATCATCTTAAGATAAATGAGGCAAAAAAGCTTATGGCAGAAGGTCGCCACTCCCTGGCGGAAATTTCCGAAATACTGAATTTTTCAAGCCGGTATTATTTTTCCAAGGTATTCAAAAAGGAAACGGGCTATACCCCGTCAGAATACAAGAAAACCATTACAAAGTAAGTTAAGTATATTCTACATCAAGAGCAAAATCAATAAAGAATATTGCTATCTGATATAAATATATTGCGAAAGGAGATTTTATGAATAATCTGCTTAAATTTGAACAGCATACCGGAAAATATACCGTGTCAAAACGCCCTTTTATATATCATAGCGGAGACCGCAGTGCTTACAGAAACTGGCACGAAAACATTGAAATTTTATATGTCATTAAGGGAAGCGGAGTTTTGCACTATGACTCACTTATTTATAACATCAGCGAAGGAGACCTTGTTATAATAAACTCCTTTGCCGTTCACTACACGGAAAAGGAAAACAATCTTTCCTACCATGTTTTTATTCCCTACAATGACTATTTTTCATCAAACGGCTTAAATCTTGCATCAATGAACTTCACGCCCATTGTGAGGGATATATCGGCAAAAGAGAAATTTATTGCTTTAATTGATGCCATAGCAGAAAAAGACAAGCTTTCCGAAGCGAAAATCCGCCTTGCCGCCATGGATTTTCTTATATTCATATCCGAAAACCACTCGGAAAAGCCTCAGGAAATTTCCGTAAAAAAGATAGACCTTTCAATAAGGCAGGCTCTTTCCTGCATCCTTTCAAACTACAGCGAAGACATAAGTGCCGAGGCTATATCAAAGCACGTGGGCTTTTCAAAGTTTCATTTTTTGCGGCAGTTTAAGAATGCGACGGGCCTGACCTTTTCAAGCTTTCTTAATTCCGTAAGGATTGACAACGCAAAAAAGCTTTTATCGGAAACAAATCTTCCCATAAAGGAAATATGTTATATGACAGGCTTTGAATCGGAGGCTTACTTTTCGAAAATTTTCAAGGAAAAGGAAGGCTATACTCCAAGTGAATACAGAAAAAAGGAACTGTAATTATGTGACCACAAAAAGTAAAGCTTTTTATAGCATTGTAGTTTGAATAACTGCAAATAAAAACCACCCGCCAATGCGGATGGTTTTTCATTTTCGGGCATAACCCTAATATTACCGGCTACGCACAAGTGAGTTTTTTATCGGCATGCCAGCCTTGCATCTTTTACTTACTACCCATAAATGGTTGTATAGTCTATTCTTTTCCTTTTAGAAGAAAGAGCAATTATTTTATAACATTCTCTTCAAATACGGAATTGGCACCTTTTTTGCTCACTGCTCTTTTTCCGATTATTACATTATTTCTTACAACATTATTATCCGATGTTCCGGATTCAACTATCGCCTTTGAACCTTCCGGAATATCAATAGTACAGTTTTCAATGACACAGTCTGTAAGATTTATAATATATATAGCAGGAGTAGAGCCCAGACTTTGTGAGGTTTTAATTGTAAGTCCTTTTACAATAGCTCCGCTGTTATTAACAGCCACTCTGCGATTTACAATGCCACCGACTATCTCTTTTGCACTCTTTATACTTGTCCCAACCACTCCATCGTTTATATAGATTTCTGTATTATAAACTTTATCCATCTTACTTATTCCTACAGGAAAAGCACAATTTTTTATAATACATCCCGAAACCGTAGAATTTGTATAATCACTTTGATAAATCGCCCCTGTTTTTGACTCTGCCCCAGAAAGTCCTACACCATCCATCAAAACATTTTCAAAAAGTAAATCCTTCGAGGTATTGAAAAGAACAGCATTCTGACAGTTTTTTAAGGTCCCGTCACGCACTATTACTTCTGAAGACCCAATTATTTTTATGGCAGTATCTTTTATTTCTTCGCAAAAGAAATTATTGATTAAAATATTTTTATTATTTTGCGAACTGGTTGTATCAACCACAGCATTGACATTTACAACCTTCATATTTGATATTGTTACATTTTCTTTAGTGCCTTTGCCGGAAAATCTAACCCCCACATTGCATCCCGCTACACTGTTATTATCTATTAAAACATTAATAATATCTCCACCTGGTGCGCCTATATTTATTGCATTTCCACGTATATTTTTAATTTCATTATTTCTTATTATAACATTTTTCACTGCCGTACCTTTCACCAGTGATTCCACGGCTATCCCGAAATTCCCCTTGCCTTCTATGGTTCCGTCCACAACATTATTTTCAACAATCGCACCGTCGCAGCCGTCTCCTACGGAAATCGCACCGCCGGCAGAGCCTGCCCCGGGGCTATTTATTACAATGTTGTCGTGAATATATGCATCTTTGCAAAAAACAAGATCCAAAGCCTCGTCTCCCACATTGTTTATTTTGCAATTTCTGTATGTTGCTCTCACAGTATACTGTATATCAAAGCCGTGAGTTTCCTCTTTGGTGCCGTTTTTTTCTATAGTCCACGCATGATTAACAGGGTCAGTATCATATACTCCCATATCAGAAAATGTGATATCGTGCAAGTATTCGCTTTCGTTTTCTGGCTTTCTTTCAGGTTGTATTCTTACAGCAACCCAACTTCCGTTTGTTTCCCAATTTTCAAGATATTTAATTACAGATTTGTCTCCGCCATCACCTAGTACTGTCAATCCTCCTGAACCATTAGGCAGACTTATATACATACCGCCTTCCAGAATCCCGTATTCACCTTCAGGGAAATACACCGTTGCAGGCAGATTATCTACAGCATATGCGAATGCATTTAAAATCGCTTCCTTATCGTCAGTTAAGCCATCACCAACAGCCCCAAAATCTTTAACATTAACCATTTGTTCTCTACTATATATATGTACTTCTTTTTTTGTGTTGTCCCACTTTACTATACAATCAAAGGCCTCACTTATAGCTCGTACAGGCACCATCGTTCTCGAATCAATCAGTTTTGCAGGGACATCAAGAACCTTTACCTCTCCATTTACTGTAAGCTCCGATGCCTCTATTTTTATAGAAACATTTTTATCTTCTTTTTTAGCGGTTACAGTCTTTGTTTTATCATCCCAAAATACCTCAGCACCTAATTTTTCAAAAATTTTACGCATTGGAACCATTGTGCGTCCGTCAATAATTACAGGTTCTACATCAAACTCAAGTTTAGTGTTGTCAATAAAAACTCCGAGACTCTCGTTCGCGTAAACTGACACCATAGAACCACCCAATAAAAGAAAAATCACAATAAAACATACCATTTTTCTCATTTTATTCATACCAAAACCCTCCTGAAATAAAAAAGTGCGCCAACCGAAGTCAGCGCAAAAAAATGCAAACTCCGATTGTCGCCACACAAATTGAATAACAT
>JAUNRD010000451.1 GCA_030535815.1 Clostridia bacterium | reverse complement strand
CCCTCCTTTATCTTTCTACCTGACAATTAATATCATAACTTTTCATTAAGTCTGCAAGCTTTTCTATTTCTTGGGTTTCTGGTGGCTTGGTATCGCTGTACCTATATGAAAGTCCCAACCCGTCATACTTGTTCTTTCCCATTCTGTGAAAGGGCAGAAGGTCCGCTCTTTTTACATTTAATTCACCCAAAAACTCTCCGCATCTCTTTATATATTCTTCGTTGTTATTATATCCGGGAATAATGGGCATACGAACAACAACATTACTGTCTTTTAAAAGCCTTTTTAAATTCTCTTTTACAAGGCTTAAGCTTCCTCCGCAAGTCTTCAGAAATTCTTCTTCGTCACAAGCCTTTATATCAAAATAGAACATATCGCAGTAAGGAATTACCTTTTCAAAATTCTTATAAGGCACACACCCTGCTGTATCTATAAGGATATGAATATTTTTATCCTTACACATTTTTGCAACCTCTGCACAAAAATCTGCCTGAAGCATAGGTTCTCCGCCTGAAAAAGTTACTCCTCCGCTGTCTGAATAAAAATCACTGTCTTTCATAATCTCACAGAAAACCTCTTCGGCTGTCATTTCCTTGCCGCTGATTAAGATTGCATCCTCAGGGCATAACTCCTCACAATTTCCGCAAAGGTTACAAAGGCTTTTATCCACAACCCGCTCCCCATTCTTAAATGAGATAGCATTGTTTGGGCAAACCTTTCCGCACAAGCCGCATAGAGTGCACTTTGTCTTGTAGCAAAGAATTGCGGGCTTTTGACTTATGGTCTCGGGATTATGGCACCAGGGGCAATTAAGGTTACACCCCTGCATAAAAACAGTTGTTCTTATCCCAGGACCGTCACCCAAAGAAAAGTGTTGTATCTTGCTTATACATCCTTTATTACTCATGCTCTGTTCTCTCCAGAATATCCTTTTGGATTTCGTCTGCAAGGGTTACATAGGCCGCGCTGAAACCTGATACACGGACAACTAAGTCCTTATTCTCTTCAGGATGCTCCATAGCGTTTATAAGGTTCTTTCTTGAAACACAGTTAATCTGTACTTCCTGACCCCCTCGCTTAAAATAAACCCTTATAAGCTCACGAAGGGCGTTTCGCTTTTCAATATTTTTAAATGTGCTCTCGGTCAGCTTGATGTTATAAACCGTTCCCGTTGCCGCCTTTGTGTAGTCAGGCTTGCTTACGGAAAGCATAGCCTGAGTAAGTCCGTTTTGATCCATACCACGCATTGGTGATGCCGCATCGTTTAAAGGAACTCCTGCTTTTCTTCCATCAGGGGTTGCACCACAGTTTGCCCCCGCTTTGATGTTTCCTACATTTGATGCAACAGATAAGTAGAAATGTCCACCGTCAAAGTTCTTCATATCCTTTCTGGCATCATAGTGTATATCAAGATGCATTACTGCGTACTTGTCAACAAAGTCATCGTTGTTACCATACTTTGGTGCTGCAAGAAGCCTTGCACGAAGCTCCTCATAGCCTTCAAAGTTTACATCAACCGTTATCTTGTCGGTCCCGACATGCTCGAGCGTTCGCGCGATTTCGCTTTTCGCCGGAACTTCCTTCACATGCTTCCAAGCCAGGCTCACCGGGCCGATCGTGAAGTCGAAGAGCGGTTCTCGGGCATTGAACGAGATCATGGCCTCGATCAGATCGCCCGTGCGCTGATCGACCTCGATGCGTTCGCGTGCCTCGTTGATGCGCGCAACATCGCTGTCGGGCAGCGAAAACGACCAGAGGCGGTGGAGGTCACATCGCCTCCGCTTCCTCCAACGGAAACGAACCGTAGATGGTGATTGAATTAGGAGTATCGAAGCACTTGAACCGAATGGCATGCGACCCACGGGCCTCATCGACGCTGTCGAGGCTTGTTCGGTCGCTGTGCCGGGCGATGTCGCTTCGAGCGAACCGCTCAAGCTCGTGTACACTCCCTTGAACGGCACGGGCCTCGAATGCGTCGGGCGCA
>JAUNRD010000450.1 GCA_030535815.1 Clostridia bacterium | reverse complement strand
AGGCGCCGAAAGAGGATATGAAGAAATTGCAAAGGACATAAGCCTTTGTGCATTGGAAGCGGCTGAAACTGCAGGCGTTTCCCTTGATAAAATCGAATCCGTCGGCATCGGAAGCCCCGGAACAATCGACAATAAAAAAGGTATAATTGTTTATGCAAACAACATAAACTTCAGAAACACACCTTTAAGGGCAGAGATGCAGAAGTACATCAATAAGCCCATATATATGGGGAACGACGCAAACTGTGCGGCTCTTGGTGAATATGTAATGCTTAAACAGGATATGGATTGCTTCGTATTCGTAACACTGGGCACAGGCGTTGGCGGCGGTGTTATTATAAACGGAAAGCTCTTCACAGGCTTTAACGGCGCAGGAACAGAGCTTGGTCACACCACACTCTTTATGGGCGGTAAGGAATGCACCTGCGGCAAGAAGGGGTGCTGGGAGCGTTATGCCGCAACAACTGCGGTTATTGATATGACAAAAGAAGCGGTAAAGGCAAACCCCGGTTCCTATCTTGCATCCCTTTGTGACGGAGACGTTGAAAAGGTTGGAGGAAAAACCGCATTTACCGCTATGGAAAACGGAGATGAGCTTGGTACAAAAATCGTAAATCAGTGGATAGAGTATGTTGCAGAAGGTATCACCAATATGGTTAATATCTTCCAGCCTGAGGTTTTATCCATCGGCGGTGCAATAAGCCGTGAGGGAGACAGAATCTTAAAGCCCATCATAAAATATGTTGAAGAAAACCGCTATTCAAGAGATGTTGAGCAGACTAAAATTCAGATTGCCAAGTACGGTAACGATGCCGGCTTAATCGGTGCGGCGTTCCTTGGCAAGCATTAATCGGAGGTAGTTATGGAGCGTTTTTTCGAGGAAATTTCCAGAATTACAAAAGTAACGGAAAACGAACCGATGAAAAAGCATACAACCTTCAGAATCGGTGGCCCTGCACGCTTTTTTGCAGAGCCTGCGACTAAGGAAGAGCTTAAGGCACTTTTATCTAAGGCAAAAGAATTTGAAGTGGCTCCGATTGTTATAGGAAGGGGCTCAAATCTTCTTGTTGCAGATGAAGGGCTTGACACGCTTGTTATTTCCTTAGGTGAAAGATTTTCAGATATAGAGGTAAAGGGAAATGAAATTTACGCATCTGCGGGAGCATCGCTTTCTGCAATAGCTCAGGCGGCACTTAAAAATTCCCTTACGGGATTTGAATTTGCATCAGGAATCCCGGGAAGCCTTGGCGGTGCTGTATATATGAATGCCGGAGCTTATGGCGGAGAAATGAAGGATATAGTTGTGAAAAGCTATTATCTTGATGAAAATTTATGCGAGCAGGAGTGCACAGAGCACGAATTTTCCTACAGAAAAAGCTTTTACACAGGGAAGATGCTTGTTATAACCGGTGCGAAAATCGTGTTATCGGAAGGGGATGCCAAGGAGATAGGCGATGCTATGGCAGCTCTTGCAAAAAAACGTCGTGAAAAGCAGCCCATTCAGATGCCCAGTGCCGGCAGCGTGTTCAAAAGACCTGAAGGCTATTTTGCGGGCACATTAATAGAAGAGGCAGGCCTTAAGGGTTACCGCATAGGCGGAGCAGAAGTGTCAACTCTCCATGCAGGATTTATAGTAAATGCGGGAGATGCTACCTGCAAGGACGTACTCGGTCTTATAAGTCATATCCAGAAGACGGTTTATGAAAAAAACGGAGTTATGCTTGAAACTGAAGTTAAGAAGATAGGATAAAAGTCAGCCGAAAGGATTTTTACTATGAGATTTATTATAGTTACCGGAATGAGCGGAGCTGGAAGAACGCAGGCATCCCATTGTATGGAAGACATGGGGTATTACTGCATAGACAATCTTCCGCCGGTTTTAATTGATAAATTTGCCGATATATGCCGTCACTCTCAGGGAAAGCTTGAAAAAGTTGCCCTCGTGATGGATCTTCGCGGAGGCTATCTTTTTGAACAGCTGACGG
>JAUNRD010000449.1 GCA_030535815.1 Clostridia bacterium | reverse complement strand
GATATCATCTCAACAAGAGAGGTTACAGATATTCCCGTGAAAAAGGGTATGTATAAAGCAATAAAAATAATTATCACACAGTCCGAAAGCAATTTTTGTACGGCGGCAGAAATCGAGGTACTTAAAAGCGGGGAAGGCGGAAATGCGGAGAGTGGCAAAATATACGATTCCAAGGGTTGGATTATAACGGCGAGTTCAACCTTTAATGATGGCAGCGGTATACATAACGCCTTTGATGACAAAACAGATGGGATATGGCATTCTGCCTATACGGTTGAAAACGGTGAGATAACAAAACAGGACAAGCCTCCTTTTACAATTGATATTAAGTTCCCGAGCCCGTTGAATGTTGGCGGAGTAAGGTACGTACCTCGTCAGCTTACAATTGACAATTCCGGCGCAGGAATATGGAAAAGGGCAGAATTTTACGGAAGCGTTGACGGCGTAAACTACAAGAAAATAGGAGAAAATACATATCCTTATAACCTTACGGTAACAAGGGAGACTGTGGACGCATATCTTGAAGAAGGCTTTTATAAGGCGCTGAGAATAGTAATAACAGAATCCGCAGACGACTTTTGCACAGCAGCAGAAATCGATGTTTTTGCACCGGGAAGCAAAAATGAGGTTGTCGAAGAGAAAAAGCCTGTATTAACTGATAAAAACAGTTGGACAATTAAATCAAACTCTTCAAGTGTAGGTCCTGAGCAGGCTATAGATAATAATAAAGATACCTTCTGGCATTCTAAGTTTACCGCAAATGATGCTATTGTTGTATGGAAGGAAGAACCTCCTTACACTCTTGATATAACCTTCCCTGAGGATGTGGTGATTTCGGGATTGTCATATCTGCCTCGTCAGGACAGCCCATCGGGAAGATTTACGGAAGCGGAACTTTGGGTATCTGATGCAGCGGATGGCGAGTTTAAAAAAATAAGAGACCTGGAGTTTTCGGGAAGCGAAAGCAGGGCTGATATTAAGTTTTACGGCAATATAAAGGTCAGAATGGTAAGAATGAATATTACATCCTCCGGGGGTGGAGTTGCAACTGTTGCAGAGCTTGATTTTATGGAGGAAGATAAAAATCTCGACATGATAAGTTATGATGAGTTTATTGATCTGGAAGAGAAAAATAAGCTCTATCTGGTTGATAAAACGAGATTTTCTGCTGAAGCTGATTTTGAAACCTGGGGCGGCAATGCTGTAGCGGCACTGGATAAATCCAATGAAACCTTTTGGCAGACAGAAACCGGTGTGGAAGCTCCCTGGACATATACAGTTGATATGAATGATACCTACACACTTGTGGGATTTTCCTATACACCGCGTCAGACCGATGATTTTCACGGAGTATGGCACGACTTCGAAGTGGAAGCATCTATTGACGGTAAAAACTGGGATTTTGTATTTTCCGATTACAACAATGAAAACAGTCTTGAAACAAGAATGTACAGGTTTACCGATAGGGTAACTGCAAGATATATAAGATTCTACATAATATCGGGCTATTCGGGAAGAGCTGCTTGTTCTGATATCAACTTTTTCCAGGCGAAAGAGGATTACGAAGATGAACTGATTGTTAAAAAGGAAAGCTACAAGCTTAAAATAGATTCTAACGAAATTATAGTGGAAAAAAATGGGGAAACCACGACAAAGGTAATGGATGTAGCTCCTTTCATAGATCCGGCATCAAGCTCCACACTTATTCCGTTAAGAGGACTTCTTGAGGAAATGGGTGCGGAAATTTCGTGGGAAGGTTACAATCAGACTGTAACGATAAAAACTGCAACAGGGAATATAACCATGCAGATCAGAAACAATCTTGTGTATGTGGATGATCCTACTTACGGACCTGTCCGTTATACACTTCGGGTTGCTCCTGAAATCAAGGATTCGAGAACCTTTATTCCGCTTCGCTTCGTATCTGAACAGCTCGGCTACAATGTAGAGTGGAACGGCGAAACAAGGGAAATTACAATAACAAAA
>JAUNRD010000054.1 GCA_030535815.1 Clostridia bacterium | reverse complement strand
GACTTTTTTTACATCTCCTTTTTTAAATTCCAATAGGCTTATCCTTATACATATCCTCGCGGTATGTAAGATTTTCGTCCATACCGAGGGCGGGAAGAACGTATTCCAGCACCTTTTCCGTAAAGGCTTCCGTTCCTGCGGGAGTGTAATAGTGCACCGCATCCGACTGTGCTTCTTCGGGAAGGGATGCGGAAACGGCGTACAAATCGTTTACCTCAAAGCCGTGCTTCTTAACCACTTTAACTGCCGCCTTATTATACTCTTCAATCTCTTCGTTGTAGCGCTTGAAATTCACATCCATTTTTTCCGACAAAACGGCGGTACTGGTTGCAAAAATCACCTTTGCATTGGGGCAGAGCTTTTTAATTCTATTGCAGATTCTCTCTATGTAATAAGCATATATTTCAATGGGCGTATGGGGCTCCTCCTCAAATAAACGAAGACAGTCCCAGAGCCCTGCATTCCAGTGGATAACGTCGATTTCCGAGCCCTTCACTCCTCCGAAATATTCGTGGAAATTACGAAGGACATAGGAAGCAAAACGGCAGTTTTCTTCAGGAAAAATCACGTTAACCTTTCCCTCTAATGTCTTTTTCACGGACTTATCATATCCCATACGGATAGAGTCGCCTATAAGCAATAAATTTTTCATTGTTATCTCTCCCATTGTCATTTATAATCAATAATATTTTTCGCCGTATATTCATCGGTAATCAATGTATCAATCATTTTTGTACGCATAGCGCCGATGATTGCCGCTGTTTTGTCTTTTCCGCAGGCAACAGCTATTGTTTCCTTTGCCTTTTTTAAGTTTTCCTTTGTCGCACACAGCGTGTTTTCGTAAAGCTTTAAGATGTTTCCCTCTTCATCAAAAAAGTGAGTTGATACATCCCCTATTGCCGAGTTGCATTTTTCGTTATATCCAAAGCTTTTCCCAAGGGTTTCGATGCTGTCTCTGTTTCCGATTCCGACAATTGCTATATCAATGCTGTTCCAGAGGTCGTAAAGCTTTCTATAATAGGATGTTTTTTTGAAAAGCACAGAATCCTCAAAGTTATCGGGGCGATAGGGAAACCAGGCATACTTTACCTCAGCACCAATTTTATCCGCAAAGCTTCTTGCAAGCTCATTGGAGGCAAAGCAGGACTCTTCTAAGTCCGTTGCTCCGAAAAGCGGAAAAACCGTATTCCCCGGTGCATTGACAGAAGGAAGCTCTGAAATCAGCTTCTGCACGGTGTGTCCCCAGGATATGGCGATTTTCTTATTGCCGCTTTTAACAAGAGTCTCTATATATTCACAGGCTCTTTTAACCGTCATTAAAAGCGAAAGGGATTCATCAAGGGCACTTACACCGCATACAACCGCATTTTTAATGCCAAACCTTTCGCACAGTGCCTGCTCCAAATCCTTGCAGGTAATTTCCGGATCGTGAATTTTTATTTCAACTATATTTTCCTTTACAGCATCTGTCAAAAGCTTCGAAACCGTCTGACGGGATAAATTCATTATATCGGCAATTTCGCTCTGAGTATAGTTTTTTTCATAATATAAAATTGCCGCTTCCTGCATCTGCTTCTTGCGAATATCCATACTTCATCACCTTATGGTTTATTATAGCAAGATTCAGCCTCTATGTCAACTTTAACATTTGTTGTTGACAAATGTTAAGAGGAGTGCTATAATTTCATTATACTTAAATTAAGGAGTGAAAACCATGTTAGTTACAATGAAGGAAATGCTTGAAGATGCAAAGAAAAACCACTATGCTCTTCCCGCATTCGACGTAAGTAATTATGAAATGATGAAAGCTGTGCTTGATACCTGCGAGGAGGAAAAGTCCCCCGCCCTTCTTATGGGATTGGGCGTTGACCTTAAGGGTAGAGACTTAAATCTTCTCACCTCAATGATTAAAGGAGCATCGGAGTTTTACAACATTCCGATTTGCTTCCATTTAGACCACGCAACTGACCTTGAATTTATAAAGAGCGCAATCGGTGCAGGCTTTTCATCCGTAATGTTTGACGGCTCTGTATTGCCCTTTGAGGAAAATGCCAAAAAGACAGCGGAAGTCACAAAATTTGCCCATGCAAAGGGAATTACCGTAGAAGCGGAGCTCGGTCACGTTGGTAACGCCAGCGTAGGAAGCATCAGCGAAACAGGAACAGATACCGATCCCGGCGAAAGCCTCACTGTTCCCGAAGAGGTTAAAAAGTTCGTTGAAATCACCGATGTTGATGCTCTTGCCGTAGCCATCGGTACCGCTCACGGAGTATATCAGAAAACTCCCGAGCTCAGAATCGACCGCCTTGACGAAATCACCGCAATATGCGACAGACCCCTGGTTCTTCACGGCGGAAGCGGAACACCCGACGACCAGATGAAAAACGCCATTCACCATGGTATTACAAAGATAAACATTTATTCCGATGTGCTTTTTGCTCTTAATCAGGGACTTAAAAACTATCTTAACACCATGACCAATCCTTCTACCTGGCCCTTCCTTGTATATGAGGACGCCATAAAAATGATGAAGGATGTTGTTCGCGAAAAGCTCAGAACTTTCGGAAGTTCGGGAAGGGTGTAAGGTGATATTATGAAGACAAGAGCAGCTCGCCTTTACGGGGCAAACGACGTAAGGCTTGAAGAATTCGAGCTTCGTCCCATAACTTCGGGAGAAATTTTAATAAAAATAATTTCTGACAGTGTATGTATGTCAACTCATAAAACCATTTTGCAGGGAAAAAACCACTTAAGAGTTCCCGATGACGTGGAAGAAAATCCCGTTATAATCGGTCACGAATTCTGCGCCGAGGTTGTCGAGGTCGGAGATAAGTGGAAGGATTCCTTTAAGGTTGGCGATAAAGTTGTTATGCCTCCCGTTCTTGCATATCTCGGCGGCCCCGAAACAGTGGGCTATACCTTCCGTGAAATCGGCGGTGTTTCAACCTACTCCATCGTTTATGAACATATTTTAGACAACAACTTCTTAATGAAGCTTGAAAGCGATTCCTATTTTAACGGTTCTCTGATTGAGCCTGCCTCCTGTGTTATAAGAGGATACAAAGCAAGTTTACATCTCAACGAAGACCTGCTCCCCTATGCCGGAATAAAAGAAGGCGGCAAGGTGGCAATTCTCGCAGGCTGCGGTCCTATGGGACTTGTAGCAATCGACATCGCTCTTCACGGAAATGTGAAGCCTTCCATGGTTGTTGTAACCGATATCGATCAGGCAAGACTTGACCGTGCAGCATCGATCTTTTCCGTTGAAAAGGCAAAAGAAGACGGAATTGAGCTGATTTTCGCAGCCACCTCCGACAAGGATGAGCTTATGGCAATCTCAGGCGGCACCGGTTTTGACGATGTATTTGTATATGCTCCCGTTTCTTCCGTAGTTGAACTCGGCGATGCAATTTTAGGCTTTGACGGTTCCTTAAACTTCTTTGCGGGCCCGCTTGACAAGAAATTCAGCGCCAACTTCAATTTTTATAATGTTCACTATGCCCAGCACCACGTTTCCGGTACAAGCGGAAGCACTCCCGAAGATATGAGGGATATATTAAAGCTTATAGGAGAAAAGAGACTTGATCCTTCGGTTATGATAACACACATCGGCGGTATTGATGCGGCAATTGAAACCACTGTCAACCTCCCGAAAATCCCCGGAGGAAAGAAGCTTATATATACCCATATTGAGCTTCCTTTAACCGCTCTTTCCGATTTTGAAGAAAAGGGCAAAACCGACGAAAGATTCAAGGTATTGGACGAGCTTGTTAAGGCAAACAACGGCCTCTGGTCTACAGAAGCGGAAAAATATCTTTTAGAAAATTTCTGATAATTAAAATAAAGCAGGAGATTTTTGTCGGTACAAAAGACACCTTATGGTCTCAAGTAAATTAAAAGGAGCACCACAATCTGTGGTGCTCCTTTTGTCTTCTTCCATGCCTGATTAACTTTTAAAACCCGATTTCACTCTGCCGCCTTGAAATTATACACAGGCTTTATGCGCGTGATAATTTCCGCTGTAGGCTCTATATTTGCCACAATCTCATCCATATTCTTGTAAGCCATAGGCGATTCATCAAGCGTTGAAGTATTAACACAGGTAGTGTAGATACCCGCCATCTCTTTACGGTATTCCTCCATGGTGAGCCTTTCAAAGGCATCAGAACGGGACATAAGCCTTCCCGCTCCGTGCGGCGCAGAATAGTTCCAATCGGGATTTCCCTTGCCAATGCAGATCAGACTGCCGTCCCTCATATTGATAGGAATGAGTAATTTTTCGCCAAGCTTTGCAGACACCGAGCCCTTACGGAGAATCATTTCATCAACATCAATATAGTTATGTATTGTCTGAAAAGCTTCATACCCCGTAAGTCCGGTTCTCTCAAGCAGCACTTCAGCCATCTTTTCACGGTTTCTTTTTGCAAATTGCTGACAGATATTTACATCGTGAAGATAATCCTCCATAAAAGCTCCGTAAAGATAACAAAGCTCACGGGGCATTGTAGGCTCCTTTGCCTCAAAGCTTTTTTTCAAAGCTTTGAGCGTCGCTTGAATTTCGCTTCTTCTCCCCTGCTCCTTATATGTACTGATTATTTCCTCTCTCTGCCTATAATATTCCTCTTTACCGATATTTAAGTCGATTGCAATTCCCTGATAAAACTCCGCCACCTGTCTTCCGAGATTACGGCTTCCGGAATGGATAACAAGATACTTGTTTCCCTCTTCATCTGCATCAATTTCTATAAAGTGATTTCCTCCGCCCAGGGTTCCGAGGCTTCTTTCAAGTCTGCGGGTATCCTTAAGATTACGGTAGCACTTAAGCATAGTTAAATCAAACCGCTCCTGTCTTCCATCCCATACATCTCTTCCGCAGGGAATAAGGTGTGCCGCCTCATCAAACTTTTCAAAATCAATGTCAACATTGCCCAAAGCAACCGTGTACATACCGCAGCCAATATCCACGCCAACCATATTGGGAACAACCTTGTCTTTGATGGTCATTGTGGTTCCTATTGTGCAGCCTTTTCCTGCGTGCACATCGGGCATAATACGGATTTCAGAGTCCTTGAACGCCTCCTCGTTGCATACAGTTTCGATCTGGGAATACGCCGTATCCTCAAGAGAATCTGTATAACAAACGGCAGTATTAAACTTACCAACTATCTCAATCATAATAATTCTCCTTATGTATTTTGTCTTAAAACGCCTGCAAGCTGTGATAAAATATCTCCGCTGCCATTTAAATTAATATTGCCTACGTTTTCAAAAATGCGCTCGATATATTCAAGCTCCTTCAATTTCCAGAGTGTCTTGTTTTCATCCATCAGTTTTGCGGTATTAAGTAAAGATCTGGTGGAAGCAACCTCTTCGCGCCTTGTTATAACATTTGCCTGGGCACGTTTTTCTGCAACAAGGACGGTATTCATAATTTCGCGGATTTCTCCGGGAAGAATGATATCTTTTACTCCGGCATCAGCAACTTCAACATACAGCTCTTTTTCTCGCGCTTTCAGCCTTGAAAGCACAAATTCAGAAATCCCGCTTTTATTTTCAAGTATTTCATCCAGCTTATACTTTCCCACATATTCGCGCAATGCCAGTTGTGCCTCCACGTGAATCTGTTCGGTGAAATTGTCAATTTCGGTCAATACCTTGACGTAATCTGTTACACGATAATTACATACAAAGTTTATTCTCAGCGACACTTTGTCCAAAGTGAGTATTTCCTGCCCGGTAACATCCATCCTTGTAAGCCTTGTATCCACAAAGCCCACATCGATTTTCATTCCGTTATTCCAGAAATAATATGTACCCGCATCAAGAATTTTCACAAATTTAGAATTGAAATAAAGCCTTGCCTTCTGATATTCCAAAACCTCTACCACGGTATAATAAGAAGAAGGAATTTTCGAAAAAATGTATTCGGGAATATCGCCTGACACTTCAGGCTCTGAAATATCCACTATTGTATATTCATGCCTGTTGTCGCAAGACCAGAATGCGTGTTTTCCGCTTTTTAATACAGAAGTAAAGTTTCCATTGACAAAATGCAGTGCCAGCTCCCGGTCTTTTACTTCAACAACGGATATATTTTCTGAAGCAGCCTTGTCTTTTAATACGGTTTCCAGCGAGCAGAAAGACGGATAAACAGGCTCGTCCAGACAGGACAGCTCAATTTCGCTGTTTTTTGAAATATAGTATTTCCCTGCTCCAAGCATTTTCACATATTTTCCGTTTTTAAACAAGAATCCTCTCTGATTTTCATTGATTATAATTTTTTTCATAATATGTAAAACCTCCTTAAGGTTAAAATACGATTGCAATTACCGATGCACTGCCTGCGGCCGAAAGCTTAAGCAGGCTCTCATACAGGCGGAAAGATTTCTTCTGGCATATATGATAACTTGCGGTATCCGCCTTCGGACAAGGCAGAAAGTGCATTGCTTAAGACAGGACTCAGCCCTCTCTCAGGCGGGGTAATTGCCTCTTAAAGATGTCTGTACCGTGACGAATCACAATACCTTTTGTTGCCGTTTCCGGCAGTACTCCAAACCACTGGCAATATGCTAAGAGCATACGGCGGGATTCGAACCCGCGATAGATGGACTTGTCAGGTCCATAGGGGAAGTCCCCCGCGTCTGTATAAGTCAGACAGTCACAAAATTACTTCGGCATACACTTTGGCATAGCCTCGTGCACCGCAGTGAAATAAAAATCAGACACTTGCTTGAAGCAACCTTGTAATCATATTGTACATCCAAAATATCCCTTTATCACGGAAAAAAAGCTGCGAACTTACAAAAGTTCACAGCTTTTCTGACTTTTCAGCTTATTTATTATAAGTTGTCTGAAGTTTTCAGAGCCAAGCACTTCAACTGTTGGGCCGAAGGATAAAACGCGTATTACCATCTCGGGCTCATCATCCTTCTGAAACCTTATATGAAGCAGATAATATCCGTCGTGCCTTTCAGCTCTCTTTTCAAAATGGGCAAAATGCATAAGACTGCGCTCAAGAGTATTTCTTTCTTCGCTCACCTTAAGGGTTATTGTCTCATATTCCGTCACAGCCGGCGATGACTCAAGAACGGTTTCTCCGCTATATATTCTGCATTTTGTGATTCTTGCAATATTTACGGTTTTTATAAAATGGCATCCGCTTGTGACAAGACGGAACTTATCATCCTTTTCAGAATATTCTATCCGCTCCGGAACGCATCTGGAATAAACGGTGTTTCCCTTTCGGTTAACCATTTCAATTTTGAGATTCTGTCTGTTCTTTATGGCAGAAAGAATTGTCCTGAAAATTTCTATATACTTTTCGTCTTCATAGGGGTCTCCGTCCCCGTATTTATCATATATAAAATAATCGTCGCCCGTAAAAAGAGGCTCCACATCCGACAATCCTTCAAGCTCAACTCCGAATAGCTTTATTCTCGGATCAAGAGATATCGCTTTAAGCCACTGCTTCTGAATAAGGGTTAAAGGCATTTCGGGAATGTGCCTGACGGGAGTTGTGTAATCGGGCTTCATAAGCTGCCATTTTCCTTCCTTCAGGGAAGGGATTATGGAAAACATACTCTCTCCGAATGCATATTCGCTTACTATGGCATTAAGCTTTTTTTCATCCGTTTCGCCTGAGATTATCGCCGATATAATTTTTGCCACCGCATTATAATAGGCGGAATATATTTCGTTAAATATCATACCTCCACCTCCTCAAGCCCATATATACCATACATTGCTTTTATGTCATCCTTGAATTGTTTTTCGAGTGTTTTGTTTGAAAAATTAAGCTCAATAATTCTGCATATAAAGGTGCGAATCCACGGAATCATTTCATTTGTATCATAAACCTCTGCCGAAAAGCGGTACATCCCATCGCTAAGCTTATCAACCTGTCCGACTCTTTTTTCACGTTCAAGACGGCGGATTATATGATCTTCCTTTTCGCCTATCCGCACAGTGAAATCAACGTGCTCAAGGTCTTCCGTGCCGGATTTTCTTCCTGCCGTAACGCCCCACATATTCTCCTGCATACTGTCAAGCTTTGCACGAAGCTCATCGAATCTCGGTGTTTTTTCTTCTATTTTTACATTTGACAGATAATCAACCCTGAAGGATCTTATTATATTAAAATCCGGCTGATACGCAAGTAAATGTTGTCTGCCGTTCTGCACACTTATAAAAACCCGAAGCGGAATAATCCTGTTTCTTCTTACTCCTTCAGACCTTCTGCTTATATTATCAACCGTAATAACGCTTTTTTCTTTCATCGCCTTAAACAGCATACAAAGCACATCGCTGTCCACGGCAGAGGTTATGTAATGATGCTTGAAGGTAAAGCTTTCCCTTTTTTCCTCCTCTTTATCAATAATAAAGGAGCCGATGACTCCGCAGGGAGCCACTTCGGAATAAAAGTCAAGAACATCCTTTATATCAGGAAGAGGAGTATCCTCCGCCCTTTTGTACAGCATCTTTCTGCCGTCCTTTTCCGCAATAATGATGCCAAGCTCTGTATACTCCTTAAGTTTTTTACGCACCGTCGATTCATCAAACACCATCGGATTTTCAAATTCAGACAGATACGCATCCATTTCATCAATTATCTCCGGAAGAGAAAGAATAACCTTTGGTGAGTGAAGAATATCAAATAAAATAAAGTGAAGGGTTATATCGCCGTCAGTAAAGCTCTTTGCTTTAAGTGCTTTATAAAAAGGATTATGCTGTGAAACACGACTGTCAATAGAAATAAATACATTCTTTCCCTCAGGTGTACGGACAAAGCTCATATAGTCTCCAAGCCAGCTTTCCATTCTGCGGCGCTCGTCATCATATGAACGGGCGCTTTTTTTGTCATATTCTTCACGGCTT
>JAUNRD010000448.1 GCA_030535815.1 Clostridia bacterium | reverse complement strand
ATAATCAGATACAAAAAGGATATGTTTGTTTTTTCCGAAGTAAACAAAAAGTCTATAGCTCTCGGGAAAAGCATTTTAGAAAAATATCCTGATTCTGCAGTTGTATATACCGGAAAAACCATATATGCTGAAGACGAGGAATGCGGGGGAATTTTTGGGAACAGAAAAATAATTTATTTCAGTAAAGATATGCTGTCCGTTAAATTCGGATTTCACAGCAAGAAAAAAGAAATCCGCTTTTTCGTGATAGGCGAAGATGAAGCTAAAAATGTTAAGCAATCTTTGAATGTAATAGAGCTTTTTAAGGACAGAGCTAACACCTGGGCGTATGTGTTTTCCAATAAGATAGAAGGGGAAATAATATTAAGCTCAGTTGATAAAAACTTATTGAAGCTGAGAAGAATCAGCGACGAGAGAACACTTATACATTCAATTCTTCAGGAAAAAGGTGAACAGCTTTTTAAAGAAGCGCTGCCGATAGAAGGAAGTAAAGATAAGCTTATTTCAGCACTTGTGATAGGGCTTTCCGGCTGCGGGGCGGAAATGACAAAGACGCTGGCTTGGTTTGGACAAATGTGCAACTACAAATTGGAAATAACCGCTATAGACGCTCTTTGTGATGCAAAAGACA
Source organism: Clostridia bacterium (assembly GCA_030535815.1). Classification (GTDB taxonomy): domain Bacteria; phylum Bacillota; class Clostridia; order CAKSNL01; family HGM11501; genus HGM11501. Next base: position 1,362 of record JAUNRD010000448.1, on the reverse strand, counting down.
GAATCGCTGCCATAAGTCCCGATCTTCTGAAAGAAGAATATAATGGTAATTTTACAGATGACGGTGAAGCACAGTATAAGATAGATATAAAAGAAGGACTCACTCCGGGAACAGCATCGTTCTATGAAGAAATTGAAAAAATCGGTAAGATAACTTATATATTCATAGATACCGGAGACGATGAAGAAAATATAGGAACGGCAATACAGATTCGCAGTCGTCTTACCAAAAACAATATGTCTCCGCGGATTCAGGCTGTGGTTCACGACAGCGAGAGAATAAAAGCCCTTAAGGATGTTAAAAACTACTCGGGTCAGAGCTATGATATAGACTTTGTCGGAGATGTGGACAGTTTCTATACAGTTGATAATATAATGAATTCTGAGCTTGAGGCTGAAGCGCTTGCGAGACATATGAAATGGGGCAGTGAAGATGTATTCTGGAATTTCGAATATAACAGAAGATCTTCCATCGCCTCGGCATTGCACCGACGTATGAAAATAGCCTGTGGTGTGCCCGGGGCTAATAAGGCTGTGGCAGACAGAAGCGAAGAAGAAAAGATTAATTTGCGCAAACTTGAACATCGCCGTTGGAATGCATATATGCGTTCTGAGGGATATACGTTTGCGGAAAAAAGAAATAATCTGGCAAAAACACATAATTGCCTGGTGACATTTGATAAGCTGACACGTGAAGAACAGGAAAAAGATGATGATTAATAATTTGGAGGGGTAAAAATGACTACAAAAAATATGGGAAACATAATAGCGGAGGAAGTTTTTCCTGAAATAAAGACGAAATTCGATGCGTACATAGGAAATGAACCTTTCTTGTTCGTTAGTTATTCTCACAGAGACACAGCGGCAGTATATCCTATTTTAGACACCTTGTATGACAATAAGTACCGCCTCTGGTACGATGAATCCTGCGAAACGGGAAATGATTTCAGAGATGAACTTAAAAACAAGATAGAGGGGTGCTCAGGCGTTCTTCTGTTTGTTTCCTAGTCTTCGTTGAATTCTCCTTTCTGCGGTATGGAAATACTTTGCGCAAAAGAAAAGAATAAGCGAATATTCCCGGTTTATCTTGGTGATAATCTTGAAATTCCTCCGGCATTTCAGATTTTCCTTGCAAATTTGCACCACAGCTCTGTTACGGATAAGAGAAAGATGCTCGCATCTCTTTTACGAGATCTTCCGGCTGAGACTATGGACAGGCTCACAATTAATGAGGAAAAGGATTTGCTTGAAAAGTGCGAGGATAACGGAGAAACAATATCTGTACCTGAAGGAATCAAAACTATAGCAGCAGGTGCATTTCAGAACCGTGCTCGATTTAAGAGTATTACACTTCCTGAATCAC
>JAUNRD010000053.1 GCA_030535815.1 Clostridia bacterium | reverse complement strand
CGGTCTATCCACTAGATATAGAAAGGAGGGCGAAAATGACCATTTACGACAAAGTGAAGGCAAAGGCAGACGAGATTAACAAACCTATTTATCTTATCGAATCTGAAGCAGGTATAGCAAACGGAACTATTGCAGGATGGAGAGTTTCAAGACCGTATGCTGAAACGCTTCAAAAGGTAGCTAAGGTTTTAGAGGTTCCTATTGATTATTTTCTTGAAACAGAGGAGGCGTAAACCATGACAGTATTTGAAAAGGCAGCCGAAGAGATCGACAGCGAGATCTATACCGGGGAAGGGGTGCAGGAAAACTGTATCGAATGGATCCGGGGAAGCCAGACCGCAACGGTCACGTTTCCGAGGAGCAGATTTACCACAAGGATCATGAAGCTTGCGGAGCAGTACCCTGATGAGGTTCAAATCTGCCACGTAAACAAGGACGGTTCGATTGTGGCACATATCCCGGTCAAGTACATAAGGTTGCAAAGACCATCACAAAGAGTCTGTACCGAAGAGGAAAGACAGATGCTTAGGGAAAGGTTAAAAACTAATCGTGCAAAGGGAAGAAAAGGATCAAATTTCGATCCTGATGGATTAAAGGTATAAATCTATACCTAAACAATTTAAAGGGCAAATTATGGAAAGAATAACCACAAAAGAAATAGCTGAAGAATTGAATATCAATGTCCAAGCCGTCCGGGTATTGGCTCAGAAAGGGAAGCTCCCGTTTATCCAAGTCGTGGAGAATCCAAAAGAGAATGCCTATTACGCTTGGCGTGAGCATTTCGAGTTGTGGAAGAAGGGGAAACTATAACAAAGAGGGGAGTAAAGCAATGAGGGTAGTAGAGAAGTCAGCCATAAATGAGCTGATAACCAAAGGGGAAGAGAATCTGAAAGCCGAGAAAAAGAAGGTTGCAGGCTTATGAGATTACTATTACAAGCCGGACATCTTCGACAACATGATCATCGAGTTGGAGATTCTCAGGAAAGAATTAGAGGCATTAGTATTTGAGATTTAAGGTAAAAGAAAGGAGTAACTGATGAACGAATTAACAAAAGACCAATTATTTAAGACGATTGACAGCGAGAAGCTTGATAAATATATCAGGTTTCACAACGTCAATAAGAGCGAGGTATGCACCAAGGCATATCTGAACAGGCATTTTCTGAATGATGCGACACGCAAGGGCAGAGCCAGGATAGCATCATTTAACGCTATCTGTGATGTAATGGGCGTTCCGAGGGATTACTTTGACAAGTTTATCGAGCCTGAGCCGGTTCCTGAGCCTGAGAAGGAAGAGCCGGAAGAGTGCCTTATCAATTTGGCTGACATCCAGCTGAGCCTCAACAAGATAGAGGCCTTGCTGTTGGAACAGAACAGGATTCTGAGGGGAAAACTTGAGAAAGGGGGAAACAATGAAATCAAAGGTAATACAAATCACGGCTTTTCTCATGGCTATACTGTTGTGCCTACTAATTTGTAAGCATGACCTTTGGGCTGAGCCTAAGCCGGATAAAATTAATCCCGCCTTTTACGTTTTTATTTCTGAAAAGGCAGCAGAGCCGGAGATTACTTTGGAGGTGGAGACCATGACGGAAGGTTTTGATAAGCAGATCGACCTTTTAGCAAGATGCGTAGAGGCCGAGGCCGGCAACCAGAGCGTTTTAGGCAAGAGGCTTGTCTGTGACGTGATCCTTAACAGGGTAAGCTCTGAGGCTTTCCCAGACGGGATCGAGGCGGTGATTAATCAGCCGGGGCAGTTCGGAGTGGTGGCTAATGGATCCATTAATGAAGTTACTCCATCTGAGGAAACCATGCAAGCAGTTCTCACCGAAATGAACGGACGGATAGACGAAGAGATTATTTATTTTCAAGCCGGGGGATTCTCTCAGTTCGGGGAACCGGCATATCAGGTTGATAAACATTATTTTTCAAAATAGGAGGGTAACAAATGGATAACAATAATTTCACAAAAGATGATGTAAAGGTTCTTGCTTCACATATGACGCATTCGCCGGAGTATATAAGCGAGTATATCGAGGTCAAAGCACAGATTCAGGCGATCAAGGCCTACATTGAATCTGACAAGTATTTCAATCGGTTTGTCGTAAAGAAGATTTTGGGGATGGAGATCACGGAAGATGATGACTGATGAATGGTGGCTGGATCCGGACCAGGATCTATATATCCGCTATAACCTTGACAAGGAAGAGTGGGAGCTTGAGGAAGCGGATCAGGACGAAAAAGAAGCACGTTCTTGACCGGGAAGAAAAGAACATGCTTCAAGGGTTTAAGTATGAATTTGGGGTATTGCTGATGATTTACATTCTAAGTTTAACAAGGAAGGAGACGAAAGTCAATGAAAGATACGATTATAGCTTTGCTTAAGGATACAAAGCGTGATGGAATTGAAGAATTAATCGATTGCATGGAACAGGGCGGATTCTTCGAGGCTCCATGCTCCTCGGATAAGCACCTTGCCATTGAGGGAGGGCTTGCAAAGCATTCGCTCAACGTTGTCCACCTGATGATGGATCTGAACGAGGCACTGAAAGCAAATATCCCTTGGGATAGCATAGTTATTTGTGGCTTACTCCATGATTTGGGGAAGATGGGCGATCATGGCAAGGCTAACTATGTCAAGAACGTTCTGAAGTCCGGGGAGGCTTCAAAGGCGAAACCGTACAAGACTAATCCTAACCTGATATATCTGCCTCATGAGATCAGGTCTGCAATGATAGTTAGGAGTTGTATCGAGCTTTCTGAGGATGAGGAAACTGCTATTTTATGGCATAACGGCCTATACTCCACATTTAAGTATGACATTCCCGGAAAGGAAACACCCTTGTATATGGTGCTTCACTGGGCGGACATGTGGGCGTCAAGGGTTACTGAACAGGAGGGAGCCGATGGCTGAATACGAAGGAAAGCTTATCCGCATGGGCAACAACCAAAGTTCCGAAAGGCTCACAAACAATCATTATATGCAACGAGAGCTTGCACGGCTCAGAAATACCGTAAGACTTTGGGACAAGCTGACCATGCGGACAGACGGCATTAACAGGTTCTTCACGGGATATGTGATCTATAAAAATAATTCCATGTTCGTGCTTGAACAGAAAGACCACGGATATTGTGAGGCTTTTCAGTGGGTCGATCTGCTGGTGAATCAGAAATATAGGGAAAAGGAGGGTAGCTGATGAAGAAGATCATTATTCCGGTCAATGAAAAAGCCGCAAACAACCAGGGCTGTATAAAGCTTGATCCGGAAGTCTTGGCTTATGTGAGCAACTATTCTGCTAAAAGCGGATGGAGCATAAAGAAAACCGCAAGCATGATCCTGAGACAGGCATTTGAGAACGGGCTTGTGGAGATTGAGGGAAAGGAGGGTTCTGAATGAATATCTATGAAAAAATGAGTGCCATCACCGCAGACATCACGGCGGTGGCGAAGAATCTAAACGTGGGCTGGGGGAGCCAGTCATATAAGGCAGTAGGTGAAGCTGATGTTTTGGCGGCGGTCAAGCCTATCGAGGCAAAGCACAGGATTTACAGCTATCCTTTCAGTCGCAACATCGAAGAAAGCGCAGTATTGACCACGGTCAAGAAAGACGGAACCGAAAGCAAACAGCAATTCATGAGGGTTATCACAGTCTATCGCTTCGTTGATATGGACAAGCCCGAAGACTACATAGATATCACCACCTATGGCGATGGGGTTGACACTCAGGACAAAGCACCGGGCAAGGCCATGACCTATGCTGACAAGTATGCTCTTCTGAAGGCATACAAGATTATTACCGGGGACGATCCTGATCAGAACTATAGCGAAGACCTTAAAAGCAAGAAAGCGAAGAAAGGCAGTAGCCAGGATCCGGCAGAGGATGCGCTGATATCTGAAAAGGATATCGAGGTGCTCAGGGCGATGTTTACAAAACATGAAATATCGGAGGAGTACGTTTGCAAGCTGTACGGTGTCGAGGGATTAAAGCAGTTTACGGCTAAGAAATACGCCAATGCCGTGAAGAATATCAAGCAGATAAAAGCCAAACAGGCAGAGGATAACCAGAAAGGGGGAGAAGGATAATGAATTGTGTCGAGCTTATGGGCAGGCTTGTTGCGGATCCAGATATCAGGTATACGAACGGAGGCTTGACGGTTGCCAAGTTCAGGGTGGCATGTGACAGGCGTTACAAGAAGGAAGGGAGCGACCAGACGGCAGATTTTATCAGCTGTGTGGCGTTCGGGAAGACTGCGGAATTTATCGAGAAGTATTTCTCAAAGGGTAAGCGGATCGTTGTGGAAGGAAGGATCCAGACAGGATCATATGAGAAAGAGGACGGTTCCAAAGTCTATACAACCGATGTTGTCGCTGAGAACGTGGAGTTTGCGGAAAGTGCCAATGCTTCAAACGGAGGAGGCGGGAAAGCGGCCGACAAGTCCGATGATTTTATGGACATCCCGAAAGGATCCGAGGAAGAACTTCCATTTGCGTAGGTGTGAAAAATGATCATTCAAATTGACAGCAGGGAAAAATCGAGGGCAATCCAACAGATTATCAAGGAATTCGACAGGCAGGGCGTTAAGCATATTATTAGCAAGCTTTTTGTCGGGGATTATATGAATTATGACAATCCGCGCCTTATAGTTGACCGCAAGCAGAATCTGACAGAGGTATGCAGTAATGTATGTCAGGATCATGAGCGGTTTACGAACGAGATCAAAAGGGCGAACAATAACGACATACAGATTGTTTTCCTGGTAGAGCATGGGGATGGCATTACAAGCCTTGAAGATGTCATTTTCTGGAAAAACCCGAGAGGAATAAAGCGGATCGATGTAAATGGTCGATGGACTGATGTCAAGACTAAGGCTGTCACAGGGGAGACGCTTTATAAGATCCTATCAACCATCGAACGGAAATATGGTGTGCGCTTTGAATTCTGTTCAAAGAGCGAGACCGGGCAGCGTATCTTGGAGATTTTAAGCGATGACGAAAGAACAGATTAAAGAATCCGTATCCATGAGGGAGGCGGTCGAAAGATATGGGATCCATATTAATCGGAGAGGGTTCTGCAAATGCCCGTTTCATACCGAGAAAACCGCTTCAATGAAAATCTACAATGACAGCTTTTATTGTTTTGGTTGCGAAAAATCAGGAGATATCTTCACTTTTGTCCAGAATATCGAGAATTGTGACTTTAAGACTGCCTTCCATATCTTAGGCGGTGACTATAGCCATAACGATAATCTGGCAAATGTGAGGATCCTGCGGAACCAAAAAAGGAAGGAAACCAAACAGATCAAGCTTGAAAAGCTGAAAAAGGAGATAGATGAAACCTATCGGGACTTACATTTCTTTATGAAAGGCGAACAGCTTTTTGAGCCATATTCTGATAATTGGTGCTACTGTGTGAAAGATATTGAGTATCTCAGATATAAAGCTGAGATATTAGATAGAGAGTGGGAAAAGATAAATAATGGGACTACCAGCAGATTATGATGAAAATTCAATACTTAGCGATGGCGCTATGGAATCCATTTTTATGGAGCAGGATACGATTGTACGGGCAAGGCTACTTGTGGACTTTCAAGCCAGGGCGAGGGAGCTTGATGAAAAGATATATCCGACTGTAAGGAAACAACATATACTAAAAGACTTTTGTAGGATGGTAAAGGCATGGGAAAGCACTCTCAAAGAGGCTAAAGGGAAAAAGAAGAACCCGGAAAGCAATTATACGGATTTTGCATACTTCGATGACGGGCACGAAATGTACTGCGGAATGTGGATCGCCAACATGAACGGAGTAAAGATGTATTCAGATAAAGGCGAGATTATCGCCTGTTATCATCCAATACTGCCGATTGAACGGCTGAAGAATCTGGAGACCGGGCAGGAACAGCTACAGCTTGCTTATTATCGTAACAACAGATGGAATACCGTCAAAGTTGCAAAAAGCGTAGTGGCAACGGCAAGCAGGATCACGGCCTTGTCAGATATGGGGATCCTTGTCACATCCGAGAATGCCAGGGCGTTGGTAAGGTATCTGTCAGATATCGAGAATTACAACGAGAAGATCATCCCCGTTCAGAATTCCACTGCCAAGCTTGGGTGGCACGGGAAAGACTTTATCCCGTATGACGGCAATATCCTATTTGACGGCGATAACCGCTTTAAGACATTGTTTGAGTCTATTCATGAAAAAGGGGATGCGGATATCTGGTTAAACCATGTTAAACAGCTGAGAGCCACAGGCAGGAACGAGATCAGTATTATGCTTGCCTCTTCCTTTGCAAGCGTCCTGATCGACAGGCTCAACGGTCTCCCATTCTTTGTTGATCTATGGGGAGAGACTGAGGGCGGTAAGACGGTGACGCTCATGCTTGCCGCCTCTGTGTGGGCTAATCCCGATGAATCGCAATACATAGGGGACTTTAAGACTACGGATGTTGCGCTGGAGGCTAAAGCTGACATGTTGAACCATCTGCCGATGATATTGGACGATACAAGCAAGACATCCGCACGGATCCGGGACAACTTCGAGGTCGTGATCTATGACCTATGCTCAGGCAAGGGAAAGAGCCGTTCCAACAAGGAGCTTGGCATCAACAGGGAAAACCGATGGAAGAACTGCATTCTGAGCAACGGGGAGAGGCCTTTGAACAGCTATGCCAACCAGGGCGGTGCTATCAACAGGATTATAGAGGTCGAATGTAAGCCCAATGTCTACAAAGACCCTCAGAAAACAGCGGATATCCTTAAAAAGAATTATGGCTTTGCCGGAAGGTTGTTTGTAAATGCGATCAAGGAAATGCCGGAGGGTAAGCTGTTAGAGATTTACAACGGTTTTCTGTCAGAGCTTTATTCCACGGACAAGATGCAGAAGCAGGCTATTGCTGTCTCCGTGATCCTGACGGCTGACAAGATAGCGACAGATTATATTTTCATGGATAAGAAATATATAAACATGGAAAAGGCTAAAGAACTGTTAATGGATCGTGAAGAGGTCTCGGACAATGAGCGGTGCTATCAGTACATACTGGACAAAATCTATATGAACCAAAACCAAAGGTTTAATTCAGATGTCAAAGCTGAGCAATGGGGCATTATTGAAGATGACGAATATGCCATTATATATGTCCAGGCATTTAAGGAGCTGTGCGAGGCAGGAGGTTTTTCGTATAAGTCATTCATGAAATGGGCCGATGAAAACAGTATTATTCAAGCCCAGAACGGAAGGACAACGATAGTTAAGAAAATTGACGGGCTTTCAAAGCGGTGCGTCTGTATAAGGTTAAGGCAGAAAGACGATAATGATGATTTTATCTTAAAAACTGAACAAAATATAGAAAATGTGTTCAGTTAAGGTTACCGGTTACCAAGGTTACCAAGTTACCGAGCGTTTCTATATATATAAATAAAAAAACACCACACACATTTATAAAGAATTTATAAACAAATATGTGTGTAAAAATATATTTTTCTATATAGAAAATCGTTGGTAACTTGGTAACTCGGTAACCGAGTACCGCAAACGTAGTAAACAAAAGGCTTTCAACGGTTACCAAAAAATAGTATAAAATGTAACTTTTTATAATTTTCGGTAACCATAAGGGGGATGGTATGAATTCTAAGCAATGGATTTACATTTATGAAACGATTAAGAGCTTTGTTGAGACTTACAAAGGAAAACCGCCAGACGATCAGGCAACTTCCAAGCTGATGGATCTATATGAAAACATCATGAGCCACAGCATAAATGACCGGGCAAAATCCAAGGACATGGATAGTCAGCTGACAAATATCTTTGATTATCTGTTTAAGATCATCCACTGCCTGGAACTGGAGGGCAAGCCGATATGAGTGAAAAAACATGCAGGATTTGCGGAAAGACCTTCGAAAGTAATCAGCATAAAGCCTGTTATTGCTCCTTCTCCTGTCACAAGGAAGGCAAGAGGCAGATATCGGCGGAATGGGCAAGGACGCACAGGAAGACAAAGAAACCTGTCAAGCCTATCGTCATAACGGATCCGAATGCGGTCAGGTGTACAGAGTCCGTTAAGAAAAAATGCAAGTATGGGGCTTACAATGCGGGCGCATGGATCTGCGACTATATCTTGAAGACAGGCCAAAGACGGGGATGTCCCGGAGAGGCTTGCACAAAATATAAAGCTGACCCCGACAGGCACAGGGGGAAGCCAAGAGCGTTTACTTTAAAGTTTTAGATTCAAGGGACAGCTCCAAAAAGCAACTTATCAACTAAGATGGAAATACATCTTTTTGGCAATATCACACATAATAACGAGCTTTTTACTATATCTTGTGGAAGATTGGGGGCTGTCCCGGAAAGGAGGGAAGCAGATGGATGTTAAACCGTGTCCGTTTTGTGGATCGTATAACATCGCTATAGATAAATGCACGTCCCGGGTGAGATGTAAAGACTGCTTTGCTACAAGCGGTTTAATATCAAAGTACCTCAGTAAAGCTGAAAGAAAGGAGGATGCCGCAATCATGGCATGGAATACAAGAGTAAATGAAAAGGATGACTGACGAAGAAAAAAACGAAATCATTGAACGGAATGCTTATTATAACCAAATGTCATACGAAGACAAGATTGACCATGCAACGGCTAAAATCCTTGAATGGACAGAAATATGTGCAGATGCCGGTAAGAATTATGCCGTTTCTGTTGGCGGCCTTGATTCTATCGTTTTACTGATCTTCGTAAGATCCATTCTGGGAGATTGCGATGGTATCTCAGTTTCATCGCTTGAGGATCCATCCATACAGAAAATTCATCGTGATCTTGGAGTAATACCTATAAAGCCTGACATGAATTTCCATCAAGTCCTTAACACATACGGATTCCCTGTTTTGTCTAAGCAGCTTGCCGGTAAGATTGAGCATTTACAGATTCCGAG
>JAUNRD010000447.1 GCA_030535815.1 Clostridia bacterium | reverse complement strand
GATGAAAAGCATCTTAATAAGACATTAACAGAAAGACTGACAAAAATCGGTTACACAGTTGATAGCTGTTTTGACGGTGAGGATGCTTTATACTATATAGAAAACACGCAGTATGACGGAATTATACTTGATGTTATGATGCCGAAAATTAACGGCTTTGAAGTTCTGCAAACGATGCGTGAGAAGAAAATTCTGACACCTACTTTGATGCTTACGGCAAAGGATTCAGACGAAGATATAATAAACGGACTTGACCTTGGTGCAAATGATTATCTTACAAAACCATTTTCTTTTAATGTACTTTGTGCAAGAATAAGAGCAATGCTCCGTGTGAAAGAAAATGTTATGGGTAGTGTGCTTGAAATTGCAGATTTGAGTGTAGATACTACTACAAGAGTCGTAAAGCGTGGAGATACAGTAATTGAGCTTTCGTCAAAGGAATACTCAGTTTTAGAATATCTCATGCGAAACAAAGGCATCGTTGTTTCAAAGGAAAAGATTGAGGAAAATATTTGGAACTATGAATACGAAGGTTCAAGCGATGTTATAAAGGTGTATATCCATCACCTGCGAAAAAAGATTGATGATAATTATGAGAAAAAACTGCTCCACACTATCAAAAATGTGGGGTATGTTATAAAGGAAGGGTAAAATGAAAAAGCCTACTTCTATAAAAACAAGAATAACAATATGGTACACATCACTTATGTTTGTACTTGTATTAGTTGTGCTTTCTTTGGTCGGCGGTCTTTCTTATCAGCTTTCAATAGATAGTGTGGAAAAGGATGTTATTCTTCAGGTTACACAAGTAAAAGAAAGACTGTCTAAAAGACAGCCTGGTGCATTTGAGATTGTTGAAAGTAAAGAAGAATTTAAAAATGTATCTATTTATGAAATGGATGGCAAATATATCGTAGGACAGTATAATTATGATGTTGTCAACATTCCTTTTGAAGAAGGTATTCCCCGAAGAGAAAGCATAGATGGGAAAGATTATATTGTCTATGATACACGCACACCGGGACCGCCCGGAATGCGTGGCGGTTTTTGGATAAGAGGCGTAGAATCAGTTAATTCTACGATGCTTTTGGGACGGTCTGCAATTATAATTATGCTGATTTTAATACCGCTTATCTTGCTTTTAACAGCGCTGGGTGGATATTATATTACCAAAAAGGCATTTAGACCAATCAACAATATTGTAAAAACGGCAAATGAAATCTCTGCTCAGAATGATATAAGGCAAAGAATAGAAATAAATCCCGAATCAAAGGAAGATGAGCTTCACAATCTGTCAATTACACTTAATCATATGCTCGATAAAATTGAAAACCTTATTATTCAGGAAAAGCAGTTCACTTCGGATGCATCTCACGAACTGAGAACACCTATCAGTGTTATTCTTGCACAGGGCGAATATCTTTTAGACATTGCAAAGGATGAAAAAGAAAAAGAACTTGCTGGGACAATCGTTGATAAATCAAAGCAGGTTTCAAAGCTTGTGTCAAGGCTTCTGCTTCTTGCGAGAATTGACCAAAACAGACAAAAGTTCAACAAAGAAAAGGTTGACCTTGGTGTAATTATTGATGTTGCGATTGACAGTATGAAGGAATTAGCAGCACAGAAAGAAATATTACTTTTCTCGAATGTACCTGAAGGAACAATTGTAGATGCAGATGAATCCTTGCTACTCTCAGCGATTACCAACCTGATCAGCAACGGAATTAAGTACGGCAAAGAATCAGGTCATGTATCTGTATCGGCATCAAAGAACGGTGATAAAACAGAAATCATTGTTGCCGATAATGGCGTAGGAATATCAGAAGAACACATTGATAAGATATGGACTCGCTTCTATCGTGTTGATGATGTGCGCAATGATGAATACGGCAGTAGCGGATTAGGTCTTTCAATGGTGAAAAGCATTATAGAACTACACGGTGGAGAAATTAGCGTAAAAAGCCAACTTGGGAAAGGAACACAATTTAGAGTTATTTTAAACTG
>JAUNRD010000446.1 GCA_030535815.1 Clostridia bacterium | reverse complement strand
ACAAAAATACAAGGTGCAAAATGCAAAGTGATAATTCCTCATTGCTCATTTATTAATGTAGATTCTCCGCCTACGGCTCAGAATGACAAGTTGGAGTGAGGGCTAAGAATGACAGCGGCAGAAAAGCGTGTTGCAGGGCAAAATCTTGCTCCTGCCGAAAGTATGGCGAATATCCCGGAACGAGCAAGCCCGTTCCCTACAATGATATTACTAATTAAAGTGCAAAAATGTAAAATTTTTCATTGCTCATTGTGCATTTCAGAATGCATTCTCTGCGATACCCCCCTTTGTCATTCTGAGCGAAGCCGACAGGCGAAGTGAAGAATCCCTTTCCGGAATATCGGTTATTATTTATTTGAGATTCTTCGCCCTACGGCTCAGAATGACAGCGGCTGCGGCACGGAATAACAACGGCGGGAGCTACTGCCGGATAAAACAAAAAAGGCACAGCCCGATGGGCCGTGCCTTTTATAAGTTCAATTATTTTACAATTGTAACCTTCTCTGTTTCACCGTTCCAGAATACCTTAGCGCCGAGGTTTTCGGAGATAAAGCGGATAGGTGTATAGGTTCTGTCATTTTCAATAAATGCAGGAGCGTCAAGCTTAACTTCCTTGCCGTTTACAACTGCTGTTTCAGCATCAATTGTAATTTCGATTACGATATCATCCTTTGTGATTGTAACCTTTCTTGCTGCTTCATCCCAGGCAACGGAAGCACCTAAGTGTTCAGCAACGAATCTTGCGGGAAGCATTGTGCGGTCATTTACAATCTTGGGAGCAACGTCATTTGTCTTTTCATCGCCGAATACATGAGCATCATGTTCGTCGATTGTAAGAATCATAACTTCTTCTTCGGTTGCAGCTTCGATTGTATATTCGCCTGCTTCGCCTGCGGGGAATGTGATTGTTCCCTTTTCTGCATCGTATTCTACTTCGATAACTTCACCGTTTGCATCAACAACAACGATTGTGTCAGCAACCACATTTTCAGGAGCCTTGTAGGAAACTGTTACCTTGTCTTCCTTATAATCCTTGGGAACTGTTACAACGTCATCCTTAACTGTTGCTTCGGGTTCCTTTGTGGTTGTGCTGCCTGTAGAACCACCTGTTGTGGGAGCATCAGAAGAAGATACGCTTCCTGTTCTCTTCTTAACATTTACTGTTGCAGTAAGGTTGCCTTCCGCATCAACGTCATCCTGGATGGATGTATATGTAATAGTTGCGATTGTTGCTTCGCCTTCCTTGATAACAGTTGTACCTGTCATAGAACCGGAAACATTGTATGTTCCTTCTTCAGCAACGCTTACACCTTCACAGGTAAGAGTAAACTTACCGTCGAAAAGCTTTTCCTCAATGTCCTTAGCCTTTACGCCGTCAGCTACGTTAACTGTAAGTGTAACTGTGCCTTCTCCGTTATCAACGGGAGCGCCCCATGTGAAGAGAGTTTCGTCAGCATCAAGCATATCAGCTGTCATTTCGGGAAGAGTAAGACCTTCGTCGTAATTAACAGTAATTACAAAAGAACCTGTAACGGAAAGCTCATCAAATGCTGCCATATAATCTGCAACGTCTGCATCTTCAAGCTTTGCATTGAATGCCTTTTCTGCAAGAGCCTTGCCTGCTTCATACTTAGCCTCTACATTTGCAAGGTCAATAACTGCTCTGAAGTCAAACTCACGACCTCTGGAAAGATAAGTTGCATCAACAGCACCTTCTGTTACATATTTAGAAGCACCCGCTGCCTTCGCCATAGCATCAGCTTCAACATCAACAGCCAAAGTAATAGCAGAACCTACAACTGTTGCAATTCCGCCTACCTCATAAGCTGCGCATACATTTCCAACCATACCGATTACCATAAGCATGGAAAGAATGATTGCTGTAATTTTTTTCATTGATATCACTCCTTATAAAATTTAACACGCAAAAAGATACGTCTAAGGTATCATGCTCTATTATATATCCTTTCAGGTGGATTTGTCAAGACTTATTTTCAAACATTTTATA
>JAUNRD010000445.1 GCA_030535815.1 Clostridia bacterium | reverse complement strand
TTTCGTGGGTTACAACAATCATGGTGCTGTCGGAATCCTTAAGTCCCTTTATAACCTTAAGCACCTCTCCGGTAAGCTCGGGGTCAAGGGCACTTGTAGGCTCGTCAAAGCAAAGAATGTCGGGATTCATGCAAAGCGCTCTCGCTATTGCAACACGCTGCTGCTGACCGCCGGAAAGCTCGCAAGGATAATTTTTTGCTTTATCTGAAAGCCCTACTCTTTCAATCAGAGAAAGTGCCTTTTCAGCTATCTCGGCCTGAGTTCCTTTTTTAAGAAGTTTAGGTGCCAGCATAACATTTTCCAGCACATTGTACTGAGGAAATAAATTGAACGACTGAAACACCATTCCGAAATGAAGACGGCGTTCACGAAGCTCATTTTCTGACATGGACTTTTTATCTCCACCGTTGTATATAATTTTTCCGTCCACGGAAATTGTGCCTTCCTCAGCAAATTCAAGGAAATTAAGACAGCGCAGAAGTGTTGTTTTACCGCTTCCAGATGAGCCGATAATAGACAAAACCTGCCCTTTTTCAAGAGAAAAGTCAATACCCTTCAATACTTCGGTTTTTCCGAAGCTTTTTCTTAAGTTTCTTACTTCAAGCATATCCTCACCCCTTATAATAGTCAAGCTTCTTTTCGATAAATCCGAAAATAAGCGTTAAAATTCCGCAGAAAGCAAGGTAAAATACGCCCGAATAGAACAAAGGCCAGAGAATACCGTTACTGTTCATAAATCGTTTTGCATTCCAGGTAATTTCATAAATCATAATCGTATTCGCCAAAGCAGTGTCCTTGACAAGAGTCAGAAACTCATTGCTCATCGGAGGCAGAATATGCTTTACAACCTGCAGGAGTACAATTTTGAAAAACACCTGTGTTTTGGTAAGTCCCAAAACCGCTCCGGCTTCATACTGTCCCTTAGGAATTGACTCGATACCTCCACGGAAAATTTCCGAAAAATAGCAGGCATAATTAATTACAAACGCAATCATTACCGCCAGAAACGTGCTCATTCCCTTTATTCCGAGAAGACCGGGGCCAAAGCCGAAAATAATAAGCTGAAGCATTAAAGGTGTTCCTCTTATTATCCATATAAAAGTTTTTACCGGCCACTTTATTACGGCATACTTGCTCATCGAACCAAATGATATTATAAGTCCGAGAGGAATTGCCATCAAAAGCGTAAGTCCGAAAATTTTAAAAGTTGTCCATAAGCCTTCAAACAGGCTTAAGGTTACTGTAATAAACATAGACATTAAATCAAAGCCTTTGCTAAATATTTTTGCAAGATAAAGGGGCAGATATAACTCTGCCCTCTATCTTTCTTATGTTTGAGTTAATTAAAATGCAAGATTAAGGCCGTACTTTTCTGCAAGTGCGGGAAGTGTTCCGTCGGCATTGAGTTCATCGATAACAGCGTCGATTTCTGCTGCAAGTGCGGAATCCATCTTATATCCGATACCATATTCTTCAGTTGTAAGTTCGATGGAGTAGCCAAGATTTTCATAGCTTGTTCCGTCAGCTGTCATTGTCTTTGCCATTGTGATGTCGATTACACAAGCATCAGCCTGACCGCCTGCAACTGCAAGGAGAGCATCTGTCTGAAGAGCAACAGGTGCATAGTTTGCATCAAGTCCTGCTTCTTTAATAGCTGTTTCACCTGCAGATCCTGCTTCAGCTGTGAACTTAAGATCCTTAAGGCTTTCAACATCAGCATAGTCAGCAATAACGTCTTCGCTCATAACAACAACCTGAGCATTTTTAACATAAGCCTTAGAAACGCTGCAGTTAGCTTTTACGTCTTCAGAGATTGTCATACCGTTCCAGATACAGTCAATCTGACCTGCGTTGATAGTAACAAACTTTGTATCCCAGTTGATTTCAACGAATTCGGGAGTAACGCCAAGCTTTGCAGCAACTGCTTCAGCAAATTCTGTATCAAAACCTGTAAGCTTTCCGTCTTCCATGTAGTTCATGGGCTCGTAAATTGTGTAACCGATTGTAAGAAC
>JAUNRD010000444.1 GCA_030535815.1 Clostridia bacterium | reverse complement strand
AGAAACAACGTAAGGCTTATGAGAATGGCATTCCGCTACTCGGACCTTGAAACGAGGGAGGAAAATGCCGCATCTTTGGTTTATCAGCCAATCAGAGAATATGAAAACATCAACCCCGAGCTTTTGTATATGACAAGATACGACAGCTTCAGGGAGGATAACGACGGATACGGAATTATGATACCTTGCACAGGCAAAGCGGAAAGAGCTTTTGTGCCGGATAAATGGTATGAATTTGAATAAAGAGAGGTCTTACTATGATCAGAAGTTTGAAAAATGATAATTTAACTGCGGAAATTTACGATACCCGTGATGAAATGGGATATTTCGCAGCCAAAGATATTGAAAAATGCATCAAAAAAATCCTTGAAAGCAAGGATGAAGTAAATATGATATTTGCGGCGGCACCGTCGCAGAATGATGTGCTTTACCACCTTTGCGAAAGCTGTAGCATTGAATGGGAAAAAATCAATGCTTTTCATATGGATGAATATATAGGGCTTCCCAAGGGTGCACCCCAGGGCTTTGCAAATTTCCTTATGGAAAAAATATTTTCAAAAAAGCCCTTTAAGTCGGTAAATTTAATTGATTATTCTGCAACGGAACCCGAAAAAGAAATTGAGCGTTATAGCAAATTGCTCTTAAAAAATCCCGTTGATATAGTGGTTCTCGGAATAGGGGAAAACGGCCATATTGCATTTAACGACCCCCACGTTGCCGATTTTAACGACAAGGCATTGGTTAAAAAGGTGGACCTTGATGAGGTTTGCAGAAAACAGCAGGTAAATGACGGCTGTTTTGAAAAAATAGACGATGTTCCAAAGTTTGCCCTGACATTAACAATTCCTGCTTTAACGGTTGCATCGCATATGTTTTGCATAGTACCCTGCTTTACAAAGGCTGAGGCTGTTAAAAATACAATTGAGGGCGAAATAAGCATTTTATGCCCTGCCAGCATTTTAAGAAAGCATGAAAGTGCAAAACTGTATTTAGACAAGGACAGCGCGAAGATGCTTTCAAAGTGACAAAACATTTTACAAGTCATTGACAACAATTTTCCGTTGACTGAAAATTCATAATAGGGCATTATATTTAAAGGCAATAACCTTGATTTTTAATATGAGGTATGATAAACTTAGAAAAAAGAAAGGGGACTTGCATTATGAAAATACCTTGCATAACAGGTGAATGGAGAGTTTTATTCAAGCCTGAAGTACACGGAAACTATGTGAATGACCACTCCATAGTAAAGGGCAGCGACGGGCTGTGGCATATATACGGAATTACAAGCTTTGAAGGAACGCCGGCATCGGAACGCTATTTTGCTCACGGCAAAGGTGAAAGCCTCGAAGGCGAGCTTCGTGAGGTTGGCCGTTCTATTGACAGAGGAACCCTTGCCTGGGCACCTTCCGTCATAGAAAAAGACGGAATATATTATATGTTTTACGGGCCGTCACCCACATCCCTGGCAGTTTCATTTGATATGACAGAGTGGTTCGGAACAAAGGTTAATCTTAACAATGAGCCTTTGATGGGTGCACACCGTGACCATTTTGTAATTAAAATTTCTGAAAATAAATATCTTATGTATGTTGTCGGGGTAAAGGATAAAAAGGGTGCGGTAAGCTGCTTTTCTTCGGAAGACCTGATTAACTGGGAGTTTTCAGGTTATGCATTAACCTCGGGTGACGATGCACCGCTTAAAGTGGCGTGGGGCGCTTTTGAGTCTCCTTTTGTGGTAAAAAAGGACGGGCTTTACTATTTATTTATAACCTATACCGATTGCTCGGATGCTACATATTCAGATACTCTGGTTTTTGCATCGGAAAATCCTATGTTTTTCGGGGAATACAACGGAGGCAAGGGCGGCACATTACCTGTCACTAAACTTACAGCACATGCTCCCGAAATTATAGAGGACAACGGAAAATATTACATAACAACCTGCGGATGGAAAAATAAGCCCATCCCAAATACCGGATGTGTATCGGTTGCCGGGCTTGAATGGATTTAACGGA
>JAUNRD010000443.1 GCA_030535815.1 Clostridia bacterium | reverse complement strand
CGCTTCTCATAATCCTTATTTCGACAATGGTATCAAAGTAATAAACCGCTATGGAGAAAAGCTTGACGACAAGACTACGGCTCTTATTGAAGCCTATATAGATGGAGATATGAAGGCTTTGGGAGTTGCTCAGAGTGATTTGCCGCTTGCAAAACGTGAACACATCGGATGCATCGTTGATTATGTTTCGGGAAGAAACAGATATGTCGGCTATCTTATTTCTGTTGCATCCAATTCATATAAAAATTTACGTATAGGACTGGACTGCGCTAATGGTGCATCCTGGATGATTGCGAAAGCCGTATTCGGAGCTTTGGGAGCTCAGACCGTTGTTGTGGGAGCAGAACCTGATGGTCTTAATATCAATTCGGGATGCGGATCCACTCATATAGAAAACCTCTCTAAGCTTGTGAAAGAGGAGCATCTTGATTTAGGATTTGCCTTTGACGGAGACTGTGACAGATGCATTGCCGTGGACGGAAACGGAAATGTGGTTGATGGTGATGCCATGCTGTATATCCTGGGCAAGCGTCTTATGGCACGAGGAATGCTCAATAACAACACGGTAGTAGCAACGGTAATGTCAAACAGCGGTTTTGTTAAAAGCCTTGAAGAAGCCGGAATGAAATGCGCACAAACTACGGTTGGAGACAGATTTGTGTACGAATGTATGCAGGAGAACGACTATAGCCTGGGCGGTGAACAGTCAGGTCATATAATCCTCAAAAAGTATGCTACAACAGGCGACGGACTTCTGACTGCAATAATGATATCTGAAGAAATTTGCGACACTAAACTTTCGCTGGCGGAGCTTGCAGAACCCGTTAAGCTTTATCCGCAATATACAGTTAATGTACGCGTTAAAGATAAAAATGCAGTTATGAAAGACGAACGCGTTTTAGCAGAGGTAAAAGAAGTTGAAAAACTAATCAATAAAAACGGAAGAGCACTCCTGCGTATGAGCGGAACGGAGCCGGTAATAAGAGTTATGATTGAGGCAGAAAGCGAAGATAAATGCATTGAATATGCCAATATGGTTGCGGATGCTATAGTTGAAGGGGGCCATAAAGTTGAGTGACAGCTTAAAAAACAAAGAACTGTTTGATGTCAGAAATCCTTATATTAAACCTCTGTTTGATAAGTGTGAATATCCCTGGGAAATACTCGGAGAAATAAAAAACTATATAAATAAGCTTATAGAAGACGGGATTCCGGGATATACGTTGCTGAAAGAAGGTGTTCTTATCGGTGAAAATGTGAAAATATACGAAACTGCAACCATTGAACCTCCGGCGGTTCTGGGAAGCGGAACCGAAGTGCGCCCGGGAGCTTTTTTGAGGGGGAATGTAATTACCGGGGAAAATTGTGTTATCGGAAATTCCACCGAAATAAAAAACGCCGTATTACTTGACAAAGTTGATGTTCCTCATTATAATTATGTAGGAGATTCGGTGTTGGGAAATCATGCTCATATGGGTGCCGGTGCGGTTTGCTCGAACCTAAAGTCGGACGGCAAGAATGTGGTGGTACACGGCGAGCATGATTACGAAACTCATCTTCGCAAGGTTGGCGGAATTCTGGCAGATGGTGCGGATATCGGGTGTGGCTCGGTGCTTAATCCGGGCACAGTAATCGGAAAAAATACCTCGGTTTACCCACTGACTGCATTGCGGGGAGTTTATCCCGAAAACTCTATAGTAAAGGGACAGAACATAGTCGTTAAAAGAAAGTGAGGAATTTTAATGAATTATATTGTTGCAAAGGATTATGCAGAGTTAAGCCGTAAGGCTGCAAATATTATCGCATCTCAGGTTATACTTAAGCCTGACTGTGTTTTAGGTCTTGCTACAGGTTCTTCTCCTGTGGGAACATATACAAAGCTTGCTGAAATGTGTGCATCCGGTGATGTGGACTTTTCCAAGGTGACAAGTGTTAATCTTGACGAATATGAGGGACTTGACGAATCCAATGATCAGAGCTACAGATATTTTATGAACGCAAATCTTTTTGATAAAATCAATATCAGGAAA
>JAUNRD010000052.1:6376-9040 GCA_030535815.1 Clostridia bacterium | reverse complement strand
ACATATTTTTTACGATAAAATGATTCTTTTTCAATTTATAATTCAGCAGAAATAAAATGTTGTAAATGCGGGCACATTAACAATATGTATTTTCTTACAGGTACAAATACATTTGAAGGAAGTTCGGATCTGGATTTAAGACCACCGGAAGTGCAGAGAAGCACAATGGAATTCTGGCTTGACGAATGCGAAAATTGCACATATATAAATGAGGATATTGAAAAGGATAATGGTATAGATAAAGAATATCTAAAGAGCGAAGAATATGTCAATTGTGACGGAATGATATTTAAGGAGGAACTTGCAAAGAAATTTTACAGGCACTTTAAGATTATGATGAAGTTAAAAAATTATGAAAAGGCATATCAATCCTTATTAAACGCAGTATGGGTATGTGATGATGCAGATGATGTTGCTTTGACTGTGAAATTTAGAGTGTGGCTAGATCAAATCTTTGGAAAACTGTGGAAACCTGACGATGAAAAAATGTTTGTTAGACATGCAGACGTTTTAAGAAGATCCGGAAGTTTTGACGAAGTTATAAAACGCTACAGCGATTTTTTATCGGCAGAACAAATACATAATGATATAATAAAGTTTCAGTTGGAATTATCGGCGAAAAAAGACATAAGAGCTTATACCGTATATGACGTCCAATATAATGCATGAAGGAGAAAACAGTTGACAAAAATTAAAAAGAGTGCTATAATATCAAAAATAAATAAAACCGTTGAGGCAGAAAAAAGGCAGAAAGGGCTTTTAAAGCGAGCGGATTACGGTGTGAGTTCCGCAAAGTTCCCCTGAGTAATATGGACTGCCATAGGGCAGTGTTAAATGCACTGACGTAAGACTCGCGTAAGAAGTCGGGGATATGTTGGTATCCTTTAAAGTGCACGGAAAACCGTGAATTCAAGGTGGCACCGCGGATAGTTTATTCGTCCTTGACAGTTTACTGTCAAGGATTTTTTATTTGGAGGCTACATATGTTTATACTTACAAAGCGATGGCGAAAGGTAAAATAAGATAAGAAAACAACTATGATTTGTATAAAGGAGTAATTAAAATGAAATTAAACGGTGTAGATTACGATACATATTTTAACAATTATCCCGATAAAGAAGGATATTTCGGTAAATACGGAGGAGTATTTGTAGAGGATAAATTAAAGGCTGCCATGGCTGAAATTACAGAGGCATATTTTTCCATTTGTCAGTCAAGAAAGTTCATTGCGGAACTCAGAAGAATAAGAAAAGAATTCCAGGGTCGCCCCACACCCATTTCACACCTTGAAAGACTTTCCGATTCTCTTGGCGGCAAGGTTCAGCTTTATGCAAAGAGAGAGGACTTAAACCACTCCGGTGCTCACAAGTTAAACCACTGTATGGGAGAGGCTCTTCTTGCATCCTATATGGGCAAGAAAAAGGTAATTGCTGAAACCGGCGCAGGTCAGCACGGTGTTGCCCTTGCAACTGCTGCGGCATATTTCGGACTTGAGTGCGATATTTATATGGGTGCGGTTGACATAAAGAAGCAGGCTCCCAATGTTGCAAGAATGAAGATATTAGGCGCAAACGTAATCGAAGTAACTGAAGGCTTACAGACACTTAAGGAAGCGGTTGACGCGGCGTTTGATGCATACAGCAGGGAATACAACGATGCAATTTACTGCATCGGCTCGGTGCTTGGTCCCCATCCTTTCCCCATGATGGTAAGAGACTTCCAGAGTGTTGTTGGTATTGAGGCAAGAGAGCAGTTTATTGAAATGACAGGTCACCTTCCCAATTCCATCGTTGCCTGCGTAGGCGGCGGAAGCAACGCGGCAGGTCTTTTTGCAGGATTCTTAAACGATCCCGTTGATATCTACGGAATCGAGCCCCTGGGAAGAGGCGAAAAGCTCGGCGATCACGCGGCAAGCCTTAAGTACGGTACAGAGGGTATCATGCACGGCTTTAACAGTATAATGCTTAAGGACGAAAACGGCGAGCCCGCTCCCGTATACTCTGTTGCCAGCGGTCTTGACTATCCTTCAAGCGGTCCAGAGCACGCATTCTTACAGGAAATGGGCAGAGTTAAGTATGATGTTATAGACGATAAAGAAACCATCGATGCATTCTACAAGCTTTCGCGCCTTGAGGGTATCATCCCCGCCATCGAAAGTGCCCATGCAGTAGCTTTTGGTATGAAGCTTGCAAAGAGAATGGATCACGGCTCTGTATTAATTAACCTTTCCGGCCGTGGCGACAAGGATATGGATTATATTATTGAGAACTACGGCATTCGCTAAAATATAATAAAACAACCCGGCAACAGCCGGGTTGCTTTCACAAGGAGGAATTTTTATGAAAAACATACGCTGGGGAATCGCTGGTGCAGGCGGAATTGCAAATAAATTTGCAAAAGCAGTTAAAAATGTGGATGGTGCAACCCTTGCGGCCGTGGCATCCCGAAGTGAGGAAAGAGGAAGAGCCTTCGGTGAAAAATACGGCATAGAAAACATTTTTACAAGCTATGAGGAGATGGCGAAATCCGATACGGTTGATGCGGTTTATGTTGCAACGGCACATCCTTTTCATAAAAGCTGTGCGGAAATTTTCTTAAATGCGAAAAACCCGTTTTATGTGAAAAGCCCCTCTGCGTAAATGCCGATGAAGCAAAAGAGCTTGC
>JAUNRD010000052.1:0-6366 GCA_030535815.1 Clostridia bacterium | reverse complement strand
AGCTATGTGGACAAAGTTCCTCCCTGCAACAAAAGAAGCGGTCAAAGCTGTATCTGATGGTAAAATCGGGGAGGCGATGGTGCTTTCAGCGGACTTTTGCTACCGCACCGAAAAGGAGGATGAGCCCAATTTATTTAACGTCAATATGGCGGGAGGGTCCCTTTTGGATGTGGGAGTTTACGGTCTTCATTTCGCATCCCTTTTCTTCGGAGAAAATCCCGTCGAAATAAAATCTGCCGCAAAAATTGAAGACGGTGTTGACACGGTGATGGAAGTTCTGTTAAAATATGAGAGCGGAGCTATTGCGAAAATTTCTTCCGCAACCAGGCTTTCAAAGCCTGCCGACGGAATTATTTACGGAAGTAACGGCAGAATTTATATGCCCTGCTTTTACGGAGCAAGTGAGCTTAGTGTAGCAGGCGAAAAACTTTCCGCACCTATGATGGGCGAAGGATTTGAAGAAGAAATTACGGAATGCTGCAACTGCATAAGGGAAGGAAAAACCGAAAGCGACATTCATCCCTTAGCTTCAAGTATAAAGATTTTAGAGCAGATGGACGAGATAAAAAAACAGTGCAAAATACATTATCCCGCAGATAAAAAGGAGTGATATAAATGGCTTTTTGCGAACTTCATTTATTCAGCAGGGCTTTAGGGCTTCAGACCACGGTTTATGCCATAATTCCGCAGAATGCCACAACAGGCGAAATCGGTGTGGAAAAGGCTGAAACAAAGGGCAAATTCAAGTGCTTATACCTTCTTCACGGCTTAAGCGATGACCATACGATATGGCTTCGCAGAACCTCTATCGAGCGCTATGCCGAAGCCCACGGCATTGCGGTTGTTATGCCATTTGGCGACAGAAGCTTTTATTCCGATATGGTTCACGGCGGAAAGTACTATTCCTATATAGCAAAGGAGCTTCCGCTCCTTATGAGAAACTTCTTCAATATATCCGAAAAAAGAGAGGATAATTTTATCGCCGGTCTTTCTATGGGCGGATATGGAGCACTTAAAATCGCCCTTAAAAATCCCGAATGCTATGCCGCTGCAGCAGGTCTTTCGAGTGTTGCGGATATTATGATGCGAAAGGAGACCTTCAGCGTTCCGCTTAAGGCTGTTTACGGCGAAAATATAGATATTCCGGAGGACGACGATTTATTCTACCTCGCAAAGAAAACAGATAAATGCGAAATAAAACCCAGAATATTTATGGGTGTCGGCACAAAGGACGGACTTTATGCCGAAAACATCCGCTTAAAGGAATGCTTTGAAAATCTTTCCTATGATTATACCTTCAGAGAGTCGGAAGGAACTCACAGCTGGGTATTCTGGGACGAATATATTAAATACGTCTTCGAGTGGCTTAAAAAGGATATCAATAAGGCGTGAAAAAGGTGTGATGCATAGCATCACACCTTTTAATTATTCTTCTATACCCATAACTTCTTTCTTGAAAAGCTTCATCTGTGCATCCGACGGTCTGAAGTCGGGCTTTGAACAGCAGGGAAGTGTAGGCTCTTCTCCGTTTTTGCCGGGGAAGGGAGAAAGACGGTCGTTTTCGTACATTACTCTTGCACCCTCTGTCTTGAAATCAGGGATTTCAAAGGGAGCGCCGCCCTTTAACATACTTCTGTGTGCTAAAATTGCAACTGAGGACATTGTAACGGCAGAATAGATATCAAAGGGATGGCAAGGCTGCTTTCCTTCCTTAACACACTCTAAAAACATTCTTGCGGTTATGAAGTCCGCACCGCCGTGGCCGCTCTTTTTAATAAGCTCTTCGTCCTTATCGTGCCACTTGGCATCATACATTGAAATTTCATCTGCACCCTCGGGCTTTGTCCATCCGTTGTAGTGAAGCACCATTTTTCCACCCATACCGTGGATGTTTTCAATCTGGCCTTCTGTTCCGCAAACTCTGTATGCGTTATGGTGTCCGCCGAAGGCGGCACAGCCTGTAAAGCGGAACACGGAGCCGTCATCATTTTTAGTGGTGATTATCGCCACTCTGTCACCGCTTCTTGATGCGGTGGGAATGTCGTCCTCCAGGAAGGGCTCATAAACAGCCAGAGCAGAAACCTGCCTCGGTGTTGCGCCTGTCGCGTGCATAATGGGACCGAGTGAATGTGTTACATAATAGGTTCTTGGAAGGTAGTTTCTCCAGTGACCGGGAAAGTAGTTGTAGGTCTTCTTAAAGCCTATTTCCCTGGGATCGCCGGGGTGATTGTATTCGCCCTCGGCATAAAGGATTCTTCCGAGAGTGCCTGAGTCAACCACTCTTTTTATTTCACGGTTGAAAATCATCTGCGGATAGTTTTCTGCCAGAAAATAAATGGAATTGCTCTTTTCAAAGGCACGGACCAGTTCAACACCCTCTGCCATTGTGCCGTTACTTATACACTCTGAAAATACGTGAATTCCCTTTTCAAAGCAGCGGATAGCATAGGGAGTATGCTCATGGAAGAAGTTTGCAAGGATAACTGCATCCATATCGTGCTCTATAAAGGAATCGAAATCGGAGTATGTGCTGACGGTGTCGCCCAGCTCTTTTGAGGCCTTTTTTAATCTTTCCTCGTGGAAATCGCAGATTGCTACGATATCGGCGTTAAGCAAGAGAAAGTTTCTTGCAATATCCATACCTCTGCCGGCACCGAAAATACCAACTTTAATTTTACTCATGATAAAGCTCCTTTCAACTTTCTATGATTTAAGTATATCATAAATTACGGTTAAAACAATAGAAAAAATCTATTTTTTTATGTGAAAAAGTTTGAAACATATTGATTTTGAAGGAACTTTGTACTATACTTAAAAAAGGAGGTGGACTATGAAAAAGAAAAACATATGTAAATTCATTGAAGAATCCTCTGTGGAAAAGTTAGATACTCACCGTTTTATATACGAAACATCTCCCGATGTTATGAAAAGAGAGCTGGAGCTTAAATACCACCGTATGACACTCATAAGACAGGGGAGCGGAAAGGTTAAAATTGACGGGAAGGAATATCCCTTCAATGCGGGAAGTCTTATCTTTGCCTTCAGCGAAGAGACATTCAGCGTCAATGCGGGGGAAGATACCGAATATATGTATATCGACTTTGGCGGAGCAAGAGCGGAAACTCTCTTTACGAGATTTTACATAAATAAGTTAAATCGCATATTTACGGGCTTTGAAGGAATTATTCCGCTCTGGCACGATTCCTTATGCAGGGCATCGGAAATTAATTTGGACCTTGTATCGGAAGGTGTTTTGCTCTACACCTTTTCCCGCATAGTTGCAGATAACGATGAGAAAAATACCATAATAAATAAAATCCTGACTTTGACAGAGGAAAATTTCACCGACCCGGAGCTGTCGGTTACAACACTTGCAACGGAGCTTTCCTACAACGCAAAATACATTTCCCATCTCTTCAAGGAAAAGATGGGGATAGGATATTCCGAACATCTACGTAATTTGAGAATAAAATATGCGGTGTCTCTTTTGGAGCACGGGATAGACTCGGTCAAGAATGTGGCGTTGCTTTCGGGATTTACCGATCCATTGTATTTTTCAACGGTATTCAAAAAAATTGTCGGAGTATCTCCGAAGGATTATAAGAAGAGATAAAGAAAGGAGGGTTGTTATGCCGTATATAGCAATCAAAGCATATCCCAAGGATGAGGAAACCAAGAAAAAGGTGGTTTCCGAGATAAACGAAATTTTCCTTAAATATTGGGGTTGCCCTCCGGAGGCGATTTCCATATCCATGGAAAACTTCCCGCCCGAGGAGTGGGAAGAAAAAGTGGTAAAACCCGAAATTGAGAAAAAAACGGATAAGATGATGATTTTATCAGGTGAGAAAAAATTTTAATTGAAGGAGTATTATTATGAAAAATACGATAAAAAGATTAATGGCGGTATTATTGACAGGAATTATGCTTTTTGCATTTATAGGCTGCTCCACTGCAAAAAAGGCAGAAAATGCAGTTGCGTCATTGCTTGATGCATTGAAAGCTATGGATTTGGCAAAGGCTGCAGAGTATGCGTCCGGCGGAATGAAAAAAGATTCCCTTTTTGACACGGAAGCAGAGCTTTTTGTAGAAGGCCTGGTCAGCAGGATGGAATATAAAATTACAGGTTCGGAAGTAGTTGATGAAAGCACGGTAAATGTAAATGTCAGCATAACAAATGTCGATATGAAACCTGTGCTCAGCGAGTTTATGGCTTCAGCATGGCAATATGCAATTGCGAGTCTTGGAGAAGATCCTGCGCCTACGGAAGAGGAATCAAATGCTAAAATGCTGGAAATACTTACAGAATGTCTTAACAGAGAAGGACTTGAAATGGTGACACATGATGCTACCGTAACGGTTAAACTTGTCGAAGGAAAATGGCAGGTTGAAATGGGAAGCTCATTTGTAAATGCGATTTTCGGTGGGCTTGAAGATGCAACAAAGGAAATGCAGTCCTCCATGGGATTTTAAAAGGTGATACTAAAAGGCAAATGCTTAACGCATTTGCCTTTTTTGCATTTTCCGCCAGCTTATAAAGCAGTAGGAATCGTTTATCATAAACATCAAAAAGCATATTACAACGGAAAGGTATGAAATATCAAAAAATGAAGCATAGCTCCAGAGTATGATTAACACGAGGTCATTCATTGCATAAACCAGGGCGAAATACGGGCATCGAAGTGCCGTTAAATAAGCCGCGGCAAAGCTGGTTGCAACGGATAATGTGCTTACATAAAGATTTGCTGTTTCAAGTGCCTTTAGTATAAAGTAGAAAATAAATGTAACTATGGCACTTACGGCAAGCATTATAATTATCTCTTTTTTGCCTGCGCTTTTTACAGTTACTTCGCTCTTTTTTCCCCTGAAGGGATTTTTCAGCCACTGGATAAGGGAGATGACCGCCATCGGAAGCGTCATTCCGAGATATGTTATCATTTCTCCATAGTATGCAAAGCCTAAAGAAATGTAGCCGTACAAAAGGGAAAATATAATCATTAAAACCTGACTTACAGGGTTGCCCTTTGATGCGAAAATAAGGGAAGTTATGCCTATTAAGGATGCGACTAATGTAAGATAATTGCATCTGTCAAAAATCAGAAAGGATAAAGTTATGAAAAGAGCGGACACAGCCCAGAGTAAAGCTTCTGATTTTGTAAAATAGCCTTTTAGTTTCTTAATCATAAATACCTCCAAAAAATAAAGCATTTGTATGTAGCTTCAAAGACCTAACGCTACATAACAAATGCTTTTTGCATTTACTACCCGGTGGCAGTTATTATTATAAAATGGGAACGCCTGCTTCCTCGCAGATTCTTAAAGTTTCCTCATCCCATATGCTTGATTGAACCTCACCGATGTGGGCACAGTTCATCATAAGCATACAAAGTCTTGACTGACCGATACCTCCGCCAACTGTTAAGGGAAGCTCGCCATTAAGTAACATCTTGTGGAAGGTAAGGCTTCTTCGCTCGTCGTGGCCGGAGATGGTAAGCTGACGGTCAAGCACCTCGGGATTTACTCTTATACCCATGGAGGAAATTTCAACCGCACGGTTTAAGGTGTCGTTCCAGAAGAAAATGTCGCCGTTAAGAGACCAGTCATCATAGTCTGGAGCTCTGTTATCGTGGGGCTTTCCGCTCTTAAGTGCGCCGCCAATCTGCATGATAAAGGCGGTTCTGTGTTCCTTCACGAAAGCGTTTTCCCTTTCTGAAGCAGTGTAGTAGGGATACATATCCTCAAGCTCCTGGGTGGTGACAAAGGCAACATCCCTTGAAAGAGAATTGATAAGCTGGGGGAAGTGTGCGTGAAGTCGCTCGTTGGTGTTACATATGGCATTTACTATGGCAGTAACCATAAGCTTTAAGTAGTCGATGGTTCTCGTTTCCTCGGTGATTATCTTTTCCCAGTCCCACTGGTCAACGTAAATGGAGTGAAGGTTGTCAAGCTCCTCGTCACGGCGGATGGCGTTCATATCTGTGTATAAACCTTCGCCAACTCTGAAGCCGTAGCGCTTTAATGCAAGACGCTTCCACTTTGCAAGGGAGTGAACAATCTGAGCATCAACGCCTGCCGCAGGAATGTCAAAGGAAACGGGGCGCTCAACGCCCGATAAGTTATCGTTAAGACCACTTCCTTCCGTTACGAAGAGGGGGGCAGATACTCTTTTTAAGTTAAGTGCGGAGGCAAACTCCGACTGGAATGTTTTCTTTATGTAGGAAATAGCCAGCTGTGTGTCATACTTGTCAAGAAGGGGGCGGTATCCTTCGGGAATATAGGTTTTGTTCATAATAGTCATCCTTTCAAAAACCTTAATGTACCTATTTTATACCAAAAAAGTGATTTAGTCAATAAAAAAGATTGAGTAAT
>JAUNRD010000051.1 GCA_030535815.1 Clostridia bacterium | reverse complement strand
AGTATGTCTATTCCGAGAGGCAGATGTACGCCGTGTTTTTCAATGCATCCCATAGGTATAACACAGGTTTTTGCCGATTTTTCGCAAAGTTCGGGAAAGTCTTGACTTGTAGTATAGAGCCAACGGGTTTCCATAATATCAAATCCTTTAAGGTTTTTTCTTTAAGTAAAATATAACACAGACCTATAACCTTGTCAACTTATTTTTCCCACGTGCAAAATGCCCGGATTATTAATTTATCAGCCTTTTTGCAATCCGGACTTTTTTACATCTCCTTTATCTCACTTTCTTAAACTTATGGGGCGCTATGCCCGTTTCCTTTTTAAACTGTCTTGCAAAATAGCTTACGGAAGAAAAGCCAAGAGTCATAGCTACGTCGGTTACGCTTTTATTTTCCGTAGCCAGCATCCTTTTAGCTTCGTTCATCTTAATCGAATTTACATATTCCGTAAAGCTTTTACCCGCAATTCTCTTAAAAAGCCTTGAAAAATAGCCGTAGCTTAAACCGCAGATGTCGGCGGCTTCATTGGCATTTGCCGTAAGAAAAGATCCTCTTGCATACTCCATCGCCCTTTTTATGTACTTTACCCCGTCGGAGTTTTCATAAACCGATAAATCCGATTTTTCCGAATGCCATTTCCTCATAAGATAAAGTGCAACTCTTATTACCGATGCACGTACTGCAATTTCATAGCCATAGTCTTTAGCCGTCCATTCCCTGATAATATCGTCCATAAGACGCGGGATTTCCGTTCCCGAAAGCTCCGACTCCGTAAAAACTCTGCGGAAATTTTCATTGTTCTCCACAAAGGGGAAAAGATATTTAACCTCGAAAATCGACTGCTCCGCAGCATACAAAATCCCCGGTTCAAACTTAATTACAAGGTATGTGCTTTTTGCAATTTCAGACCTTACGGCGTGTGCCGTTCCCGAATTTATGATGCACAAATCCCCTTCTTTAATCTCGTAAATCTCGCCTTCTGCCCACACTCGTATATCGCATTCAGAAAGCCCATATAAAAGCTCCACATATTCGTGGTAATGCTTAAGGCTAAATCTATCTCCCTTTCCTGCCGTCATCACAATGCATTGTACGGGAATTTCAAAGCCGTTTATTTTTGCTTTTCCTTCATCGTAAATCTCGTTCATAAAAATCTCCGAAAGGGCTGCAACTTTCGTCACAGCCCTTTATATTATTTTTCAATCTTAGTAATTTTAGGGCAGGGAATCGCCTTTCTGTAATCGCTCTTTACCCAGTAAACCGCATTTTTTATTATTGTCTTTACGCTTTCATTGTAAAATGTCGGGAAGGTTTCGTGGCCCGGCTGGAAATAGAATATTTTTCCGTTTCCGCGTTTATAGGTTACACCGGAGCGGAAAACCTCACTTCCCTCATAGCTTCCGATGAGAATGGTTTCTTCAGGCTCGGGAATGTCAAAGGGTTCTGCATATGTTTCCTCATGAGGAAGCTCAAAATAACGGCCTATTCCGGAAACGATTGGGTGACCCGGCTTTACAACCCACACTCTTTCCATATCCCCGTCTTCTCTCCAGCAAAGGTTACAGGTTGTACCCATAAGAAGACGGAAGGGTTTTGAATGGTGTGCCGAATGAAGGAATATTGCACCCATTCCGGAAAGCACAGCATTTTGCACCTTTTTTGCAATTTCATCAGGCACTTCATTATGTGCCATATGTCCCCACCATATAATTACATCGGTATCCGCTAAAATCTCATCGGTTATTCCGCAGTTTTCCTCTTCAAGAGTTGCATATCTCACTTCTATATCATCGCACTTAAGAGCTTCGCCTATTGCCCTATGCATACCGTCGGGATAAATTGCCTTAACCAAATCACTTTTCTTTTCATGCTTAAATTCGTTCCATATGAGTACCTTTATCACACAAATCACTCCTTTTTTACATTATACCACCAATTTTTTGCTATTACAATATATTTTCATGCACAAAAACAGCACTTTTTTGTCATTGCAAATTACTCTTTGCAAAAATATCTTGAATATATCAAAAATTCGTGTTATACTGAAATAAGTATATTTGTAAGGAGGGTGTAAAATGCTTAAGCTTAAGCTTTGCGACTTGTTGTTCGATATAAAAATAAAGTATAAATGCACCCTTGACCTTATAAAGGATTATGTAGTAACGACCGAAGATGAGGCCGACTTCACCGTTGAGGTTACAAAAGAGGATCTTACACTTGCTGCAAAGAAAGAGCCTGCTTTTCCCATTCCCTATCACGAATCCCTTTGCCTGTACAGAAAAATCTGTGCTCTTGTTATCTCACATAACGCTTTTATGATGCATTCTTCCGTGGTGGTTCATGATGGCGTCGCCTACGTCTTCACCGCTAAAAGCGGAACGGGAAAAACCACACATTCGATGCTGTGGCTCAAAAACTTCCCCGGCTCTTTTATAATAAACGGGGATAAACCTATTTTCAGACTTATTGACGGCGAGTTTTATATTTACGGAACCCCCTGGTGCGGAAAGGAAGGTTATAATAAAAATACCCGCGCAAAGGTAGGCGCCCTATGCTTTATTGAAAGAGCAAAAGAAAACAGCATCTTACCTATGGCAGGCAGGGATGTTTTGACCAAAATATTCGACCAGCTTTATATCCCCGAAAAAAAGGACGGTATGGAAAAGCTCCTCACTTTGCTTGACAGCTTCTTGAAATCAGTTCCGGCATATAAGCTTTCGTGCAACATTTCTGATGAAGCCGCAATCCTTGCCGAGCGGACAATGAATAAGAAAGGATGAACAAAATGAAAATCAAATCCGGATTCATATTAAAGGAAATTGCCGGAGAGAACATTCTGATGTTTCTTACTCCGGAGCTTAAAAACAAAGTTATCACATTAAACGAAACAGGAGTTTTCTTATTCAATCTGATTTCCGAAGGTAAAGACCGCAAGGAAATTCTTGACGCCTTCCTCAACGAATATGATATTGACGAGGCCACCGCAGATGCAGATATCACCAAATTCATAAGTGCCTTATCTTCCATAGGCGCTCTGGAGGAATAAAATGGGAAAAAGCTTTTCCATGAAGGATTTAGAACCTTTAATAAGGGAAACCCTTGAAAAAGGATTCACCTTCACTTTGATGCCCAGAGGAACAAGCATGTTGCCTCTCATCCGCGAAGGGCTTGATTCTGTCATTCTTTCCCCTCTGCCCGAAGATATCAGACCGGGGGATGTTATTTTATATAAAAGAGACGACGGAAAGTTTGTCCTTCACAGAGTTATAAAAAAAGTCAACGATACATATACAATGTGCGGTGACAACCAGGTTTTACTTGAGAAAGGTATTATGCGAAGTCATATGATTGCCGTGGCAACCGGCATAATAAGAGACGGCGAGGAGACAGCCTTTTCAGAAAATGAAGAATACGCCCTCTACACAAAAAAAATTGTCAGAGAGAAAATAAGCAAAAACCGTTTCACCGTTCCTAAAAGAGCCGTTAAAAAACTTCTTAAAAAACTACATATTATAAAAAAACGCAAAGCCTGACGGCTTTGCGTTTTTTCGTCTTTATACATTCATCGGCACCGCATACGTACTGAACTGCACGTTTTGTGTAACATCAAAATTATCAATTGCCTTTATAAGACCTATGCACCCTACCTGAAATAAGTCATCGGGGTTTTCGCCTCTGGATGCAAAACGCTGTATAACGCTTAATACAAGCTTTAAGTTTCCGCTGATAAATTTTTCTCTGGCGAACTGATCCCCTTCTTTTATTTTAATGAGAAGTTCTTCCTTCTCTCTTCTTGTAAGAACCGGAAGCTTTGATGTGTTAACTCCAGAAAGTTCCACTTTATTAATATACATAAAAACATTCCTTTCAGCTTAATTTTATAATATCTTTTTTAAGCTTTTCCAGAATTCTTTTCTCCAGTCTTGATATATAGCTTTGGGATATCCCCAGTAAATCAGCCACCTCTTTCTGCGTTTTCTCCTCTGAGCCGTCAAGTCCGAACCTTAAATTCATAATTATCCGTTCCCTTTTTCCCAGTCTTCCCACAGCGTCAAGAAGCATTTTATGCTCAGTTTTTATTTCGATGTTTTTATTTACCACATCATCATCTGTTCCGAGAAGCTCGGATAAAAGCAAATCATTTCCGTCCCAGTCCGTATTTAATGGCTCATCAAGCGATATTTCCGCACGCTGATTGCCTGTCTTACGAAGATACATTAAAATTTCGTTTTCTATACATCTGGATGCATAGGTTGCAAGTTTGATATTTTTATCGGAATCAAAGGTATTTATAGCCTTGATTAATCCTATGGACCCTATGGATACCAGATCTTCGGTTCCCACCCCTGTGTTTTCAAATTTTCTCGCAATATAAATTACCAGCCGCAAATTTCTTTCTATAAGTTCCTCCTTTGCCTTTGCACTTCCCTCTTTAAGCTTCTTTAAAAGCAATTCCTCCTCTCTTAAGTTCAGGGGCGGCGGAAGAGGATATGCCGTCCCTATGTAATAAACTCCTTCCTCCTTTTTCAGAAGAGAAATAAGGAGTATCATTTTTTTCAACAAGCCTGTCAAAGCAAATACCTCCAATCAATGCATTAAAATTTTCGTCATCAGAAAGCTTCCCTTCAATTATTCCTATGCAAACATCCCTTCCCTCAAAAATTTTTCTCTCCATCCTGACTTTTACAAAATCCGGATAAAAAATCCCCATTTCACCAATACCGGAAGCTGTCGTGAATATGTTTTCCTTTGTTTTTATTCCCGGAAATACATTTTCCGCTACAATTACCGGGAGATTTGTCAAAGCATCGGTACAGACATTGCCGCTGTCGTAAAGAGCCGTGAGATTAAAAGACTTTCCTTCCGTATAAACAGTTATATAAGCAAAGCTTTTACCGCGCTGAGCCCTGATTTTTCCGGAAACGACAAATATCGCTAAGGTCGATGCTGCCACCGCAGCAAATATCCCGATAAGCGGAAAATCCGCCCTGTAAAAACCGCTGTATACGCTACCCCTTCCGTAAAGGGATAATAATCCTGCAGCTCCTCCCTGTAAGAAAAAGCCGACCAACAGAATAGCGGTCTGCCTTAAGTAAACTTTCAACGATAAAAATCCGAAAGCTGCAAGACTCATCAACGAAATGACAATAAACTTTACAGCTAAAGATGCCATAAAATCAAACAGCACCGCCAGCACTGCAAAGCCTGCGCCTAAGGCTGATGAAAAAAGCATTCTTCCCAACCTTATTTTTATTCCTCCGAGATATGCAGCTACAAAAAGAACCAGAAAGTCAAGTAAAAAATTTATCAAAAAAAAGGTATCAATATACAAAATCATTAAACCACCCTCTTTTCAATCATTATACCGTCAGTTGTGCATAAATTTTGTTGCACCGTGTCGTTAACAAAATAAAATTTTCGGACAAAAAGTTACTTAATTTTTATTGACTAAGCGTAAACTATGTAATATAATAATTAGTATCAATTAAGAAAGGACTTGTTTTAGTGAAAATCTTAAAAGAAATCGGAAGCTGGCTTATTTATATAGTTGCAGCATTTGTCATTGCTTCATTATTGAATGTTTTTGTTTTCCAGATTACAAGAGTTCAGGGTTCTTCAATGGTGCCCACGCTTGCCCATGGCGATTTGTATGTGATATCCAAAATCGGAAATCTGACAAATTCATGCCCCGATTATGAAGATATCATTGTAATAGACAGCAGAAGCGAACGTGTAAGAACTCTCGGAGATGATTTTACCGATATACTGAAATATAATGTAATAACCTCTCTCTTCAGTAAGTCAACAGATGATATTTACTGGGTTAAGAGGGTAATCGGGCTTCCCGGAGATAAAATCAAGCTGGATGACGGCAAGGTATACAGGAACGGAATTCTGCTTAAAGAAACATATGTAAATCCTGCAGAGGAGCCAATGTACGCCACGAAGGAAATTGAAATTCCCGAAGGCTATATCTGGGTAATGGGAGATAACCGTAACCATTCCACAGACAGCCGTGTGATAGGCCCCGTTCCCGTAGAGAACGTTATCGGAAAGCTTAAGTTCAGATTAAAAAGCGGAAAATAAAAATATCGCTGAGGCAATGCCTCAGCGATATTTTTATTTTAACTCCACATTTACATTGATGCATTTCATATTTTCAACGATGCCTTCCGTAAACCTGTCTTCCTTTGCCCGCACCTTTATATTTTCAAAGGTAAAGTCTGAAAGGTGATACTGACTTTCGTCGCCCTTTACATTAAAGTAAATGTTGCAGTCAATATCTATATTTCGCATAGTGATGTTTTGGGCGTAGGAAAGAGGAATATCACACCTTCCTTTAAGGTCGAAAAACTGCGTCCAGGGATTGATGTTGATAAAGCTCGAAACACAGCCCTCTATATCCTCTAATCTGATATATTCATACTTCTGAGGCGTATCGGGGCGCATTTTAAGCCACAAAAGATTGTTACCCTTACGGACCTTTACTCTCCGTAAAATGATGTTTCTGTTATGAACCGATTCAGAACCGCAGGTTAAGCATCCGTGGCAGAATCCGTATTCCGAATCCTCAACTATTATGCGTTCATTCGATCCGTTTTCCGGTGCTTCGTCGGCATAAGGGCCCTTTCCGCCTTTTAACACAACGGAGTCGTCGTTTACCTCCATATAGCAGTTTTTAACCAATACATCGGTGCAGACATCGATATCAATGGCGTCTGTGCTGGGAGCCTTTACGGGTGCTACGGGCGAGAAAATCCTCAAATTCAGATACTTCACAAAGCTGCACTTATAAATATGTGTTGTCCAGAAATGGGAATTCTGAAGTGTAAGATTTGCGATAATTACGTTTTTGCTGTTGGAGATGAAAAGAAGTCTCGGGCGCTGTTCATCCTTGTTAGTGGCTTTCGGATTCCATTTAAGTCTCTGCCAGAAGGCTTTCCAGCTTTTAAGGCCGTTTCCGTCAATTACGCCTTCACCTGAAATAACAAATCCGTCAACATTATCTGCATTTATCAATGCGGAATAGTATGTGCAGCTTTCGCCTTCGATTCTTGTTTCCGTAAGCGGGTAATCCGATATATCATCGCTTCCCATTAAAACCCCGCCCTTTTCTATGTAAAGGTTTACGCCCTGCTTGAAAAAGAGTGCGCCGGTTTTAAATATTCCTCCGGGTACATAAATTACGCCACCGCCCTCAGAATGTGCCGTATCAATTAAATTCTGAAGCTTTTCGGTATGCACGCATCCGTCGTTTAATATTCCGTAATCCGTAATTTTATAAACCTTTCCCATCTCATTAAGTGATGGGATTTTTGTATCGTAAAACCAGGACGAAATTTTAGTCCCGTCGGGAAAATATTCTTTAACCATAATCATTCTCCTTTTATATTACACATCAATCCTGGCAAGCCCGCCCTCAGAGGTTTCCTTGTATGCCGAATGCATATCAAGTCCTGTTTCCCTCATGGTTCCTACCACCTTGTCAAAGGAAATTTTTCTTGTATTCCATAAAAAGCTCGAAAGATTGACCGCATTTATTGCACGCATCGCCGCCACGGCATTACGCTCAATACAGGGAATCTGCACAAGCCCGCATATAGGATCGCAGGTAAGCCCTAAATGGTGCTCTATGGCAATTTCAGCGGCATATTCTATCTTATCTATCGAAAGGGAGAAAAGGGATGCAAGAGCCGCGCTTGCCATGGCGCAGGCGCTTCCTATTTCCGCCTGACAG
This sequence comes from Clostridia bacterium, assembly GCA_030535815.1. GTDB lineage: Bacteria > Bacillota > Clostridia > CAKSNL01 > HGM11501 > HGM11501. Next base: position 1,313 of record JAUNRD010000051.1, on the reverse strand, counting down.
CCACATTCCGCGCCCGAAATGGAGGCGTTGGTTTTTATAAGATTTCCGATAAGCCCTGCTGTTGCAAGAGCCTTTATTACAGCATCATCCGAAAAACGATGCTTTTTCTGTTCATAGTAAAGTACGGAAGGAAGCACGCCCGCCGCTCCGCAGGTGGGTGCAGTTACAATTGTTTCACCCGAGGCATTCTGCTCTCCTACAGCGAAGGCATAGGCACATACCATACGGTTTTCCCTTGTTTCACTGCTTTCATCAATATGCTGACTTAAGAAAAGTGTCTTTGCCTTTTTATGAACATCAAGTCCGCCAGGAAGAACTCCTTCGTCGGCAAGACCTCTCTTTATTGAGTTTTTCATCGTCTCCCATATATAGGCTAAATAGTCGTAAAACTCTTCATCCTCCACAGAAAATACATATTCCCAGAGCTCGATATTTTCCTTTTCGCAGTATGCTGAAATGTCGGAAAACTTCGTGTGCTTATATATTCTTTCAGGGCGGCTCTCTTCTTTTCCGTCAAAGACAATGCTTCCGCCGCCAACGCTTAAAATACGGGCTTTCCCGATTATTTCGCCACTCTTCAATGCAAAAATATCCATAGTATTGGGGTGGGGCAAATCCGCTTCCGTAAGATTAAACTCAACAGTACAACCCTTTGGCAAAAAGGTCTTTTTAATAACCTCATCCGTACAGTGTCCCTTTCCCGTTTTTGCAAGGGAGCCGTATAAAACAGCCTTGAAGCTGTCTGCATCGGGATACTTTTCCGTCATTTCCCTGCAGGCACGCTCCGGTCCTATTGTATGGGAGCTTGAAGGTCCTCTTCCCACCTTATAAAGCTCGCGGAGCGATTCCATTCCGCAGATATTTTCATTTTTCTTTTCAAAAGCATCTTTCATAGCTGTCCCTCTTTCATTAAGTTCATATTTATAATATTACCATATCTTATTGTCATTTGTCAATTTACAAGGCATTTTATTTCCTTTTACAATAAAAGAGTAACAGCGGTACTGTTACTCTTTTTTATCACTGTATATCAGTATTATTAGTATATGCTGAATCTCTTTCAGTAACGGTTGCCGCTACTTCAACAACTTCTTCAGGCTGTTTTTTAAGTTCAAGTCCTGATTTAACACCTACGAAGAGATAGTATAAAACCAAGGCATGAATAAGAACGTCAAGTATTCCGGATGCATCCGAAGCCGAAATGTAGAAATACGCCATATAAACAGTATCAAGTATAAACAAAACAAATGCCACTATCATTGAACAAGTCCAGTAAAAACGGACAATGAAAAAAACACCCTCCTATGGTATAA
>JAUNRD010000050.1 GCA_030535815.1 Clostridia bacterium | reverse complement strand
CTTTTCCTTTGCTCTTTACGGAAGCAGAAACTATCTTCCCACCATGAGCCAATGGATGATTGTTGATAACTCCATTCCCACCACCTACGGATGCGAGGACTCTGCAAGCATCGCATTTGGAGAAAATGTTTTGAATTTAAGTGAAAAAATGCTTAAAAACGGCGTAATTACCGACGCTGTGGGAGCTAAGTGCTTAATTGAAAAGGGCATTGACGTGGGAATAAGCTCCTATACAAAGCTTGAATTAAATCCCGTAGCGGAATATTTTTGCAAAGAAGATCAATATACCGCCGCAAGCTTTGAAAGAAGAGGCGTGTTTTACGACTTTTCCCTTAAAGAAGGGGCGGAGGTTTTGTCAAGCTTTGTAAGGGGCTCATCGGTGCTTGGCACATCTCACGATGACTTTGACAAGCAGGAAAAATTCCCTTCTGCAATATATTATGAAAACGAAAAAGGCTATAAATTTATGATTTATTCCTTTGTCCCCATAACGGTTTACACCGTAAACGGCTGGCATCCCGGTCTTTTCAGAAACTATTTCAGACAAAAACAGCTTGCAAATTGCATTGAAAAAATGCAGGGACGAAAGCTTCCTGCTATGCTTTTTGGCGCTCCGGGACTTTATACCGTGTGCGCAAGAGGAAAAGGCGAGCTTTCCGTTGCACTTTTCAACATTTCAAAGGACAGTGTTTTTGACGGCGAGGTTTTTCTTGATAAGGAATATAAAAATGCGGACTTTTACAATACCGAAGGAAAGCTTAACGGCAATAAAATTTGCCTTACAAAGGAAATTCCGCCCTACGGCTTTGCAATAATAACTCTGGAGGAATAAAAAATGGCTGTTAAAGAATATAAAAAGCTTAAATATGTGATAGAATATCCTCTTGGCTATGAAGAGGGAAAGCGCTATCCCGTTTTAATGCACATTCACGGCGCAGGCGGCAGAGGAACTGATATAAGCATAATTGAAAATCACTTTCTTTTAAGGACATTGAGAGAAAAAAAGGAAAGCCGATTTATAGTGGTTTCTCCACAGTGCTATGCAGATACCTGGTTTGAAATTTTCGAGCAGTTAACTGAATTTATCGCCTTCATAAGGGAAGAAAGCTATACAGATAAGGAGAGGTTTTATCTTGCAGGCTCATCTATGGGCGGCTATACCACCTGGCAGATGGCTATGACACGCCCATCATGGTTTGCGGCAATAGTGCCGGTTTGCGGTGGCGGTATGTACTGGAACGCCGCAAGGCTTAAAGATGTTCCCGTCTGGGCACACCACGGACTACTTGATCCTGTTGTAAAGGTGGAAGAAAGCATAAAAATGGTAAATGCCGTAAACGCAAATGGCGGAAGTGCAAAGCTTTCTATCTATGAAAATGTAGGGCATAACAGCTGGGAGAATGCATTTTCAAACGAGGAAGTTTATGAATGGCTTCTTTCTCATAAAAAGGAGCAATGATGAAGTGCGATATGTGCCCGAGAAACTGCAGTGCCGAAAGGGATAAAGGAAAATTTGGCATCTGTGGTGTGGGAGAAGGGTTCAAGGTTTCCCGTGCGGCGCTTCACTTTTGGGAAGAGCCCTGCATTTCCGGGGATACGGGAAGCGGAACAATTTTCTTTTCCGGCTGTAACTTAAACTGCATCTTCTGTCAGAATAACGACATTTCCCACGAAAAATTCGGAAAAGAGATAACAGACGACCGCCTTTTTGAAATTATGTTTGAGCTTAAGGAAAAGGGTGCGGCAAACATAAATCTGGTTACGCCCACACACTTTGCAGAACGGCTTATCCCCGTAATATCAAGGGCGAAAAAAGAGGGACTTAATATCCCTATCCTTTACAATTCCGGGGGCTATGAAAAGGTTGAAACCTTAAAAAAGCTTGAGGGCTTAATTGATATCTATATGCCTGATTTTAAGTATTGGTCGAAAGCCTTGGCAAAGGAATATTCTGCTGCTGCGGACTATCCCGATATTGCAAAGTCTGCCATTGCCGAAATGGTAAGACAGCAGCCAGAGGTTGTTTTCTCATCCGACGGTATGATGCAAAAGGGCGTTTTGATACGACATATGATGATGCCGGGGAATCTTTCTGATTCTGAAAAGGTTATGAAATACTTATATGAAACCTACGGTGAAGATGTATACTTTTCAATAATGAGCCAGTACACGCCGACAAAGGCGGTTTCAAACCATCCTCTTTTAAGTCGCAGAGTGACGGAAGAAGAATATGACGCTTTAATTGACTTTTGCTGCGATATGGGAATGGAAAACGCCTTCACTCAGGAAGGCGAAGCCGCAGACGAAAGCTTTATACCTCCATTTACCTTGGAGGGTGTATAAAAAAGAACTGTAAAACGGCGGTACTTCTTAGGGAGAAGCCGGTTTTGGCTTGTTATTTTCCGCTGATAGTGCGCAAAAAAACGCAGACATACGCCAGTATGACTGCGTTTTTTAACTTCTCTAAGGCGAAAAATTCCTAACCCAAAACTGCGAATGCACCACAAAATTCTCGATTTTGGGCGATTTATCCCTAAGAAGTACCGCCGTTTTACAGTTCTTTTTTTCTGTATTTAAGGGGAGATGTGCCAAATTCCTTTTTAAAAAGATAAATAAAATAGCTGGTGTCATTGAAGCCCGAATCCAGAGCAATTTCTGTAACGGGAAGGTCGGTTTCTCTTAAAAGAATCAAAGCATCACGAAGCTTTAAGGAGTTTAAATATGCACGGAGTGTCATACCGCAGTTTGTCTTGAACAGATGGCTTATATGGGATTTACTCCTTGAAAAGCGGGCGGCAAGAGCTGAAAGGGAAATATCCTTGTGATATTCGGAAAGAAAATTTATTATCCGGTCAAATTCATTGTCGGATTCTGTCTTATCCTCGGAAATCAAAGTTGTAAGCATATGCGCCAGCGGCGGAATCAAAATGTTTAACTTCTCTTCGGGGATCTGGCTTTTCAAAGCAGATTTCCAAAGAGAACCTTCGGCATTGCAGTCCTTTGCCATATAGCCGCTCACACAAATATAACCAACGGCAGAATCTTTTAAAAACAAGGGATATATAAATTCCATAACTCCGGCATGACAGGTTGAAAGAATACTTTCGTTCTTTTTACATCTTCTTAAAATGTTCTCCTGATTTTTAAGACATAAAGATTGCTTCAATCCCTTTACCTTAAGGCAATAAGCATTAGTATGAAAGTTCAATGGCTGTATAAAACGGATTAAGGCAGGGGAGAGACGACCGTAAAAGTTTTTGTCGAAATGCAGGGAAAGCAAAAGGGAGTGCTCGTCTTTAAGGTATTTTATGAAATCTTCGGCGTGTTTTATTAAATTATCCATAGCTTTGCACTTTCTTTATATTTTTAGTTGTTTTTATTATAGAATATTCATTAAAATATAATATAATTATAACATAAAGAAGCTTCGCAGTCAAGAAAGGGGATCCGTGATGCTTGATAAGAAAATTATAAATACAGACCTTTGTGTAATAGGAGGAGGAATGGCGGGTATTGCAGCCGCAATTTCTGCCGCAAGAGAGGGCGTCAGGGTTGTACTTATGCACGAGCGTGCGGTGCTTGGAGGCAATGCCTCCTCGGAAATCCGTATGTGGATTTGCGGCTCACAGGGCAAAAACAACCGTGAGACGGGAATTATCGAGGAAATTGCTCTGGAGAACTTATACCGCAATCCCACAAAGAGCTATGCTGTGTGGGACACGGTGCTGTATGATTTTGTAAAGCGCGAGAAAAATATAACCTTGCTTCTTAACTGCTCCTGTATGGATGCCGAAACCGTGGAAGGCTCATTCAGCCACGGAAGAACAAAGAAAATTACTTCCGTTACCGGCTGGCAGATGACAACACAGTGCTTTTATGAGGTTAAGGCAAAATTTTTCTGCGACTCATCGGGCGACAGTATCTTAGCACCCTTAACGGGAGCGGAATTCAAAATCGGAAGAGAAGGGAAAGACGAATTTTCTGAGGATACGGAAAGGGAAAAGGCGGATAATTTCACCATGGGAATGAGCTGCCTCATCCAGGGAAGGGAAACAGACAAAAAAATCGAATACAAGGCTCCCGAATGTGCAACTCCCCTTACGGAAGAAAACTTCAATCACAGAAATCTTAATATAAAAAGCGACTACGAAAACTACTGGTATTTAGAGCTTGGCGGGGACAAAAACACCATCGCCGACACGGAAGTGCTTCGTGATGAGCTTATCGGACTTGCTACCGGTACCTGGGACTATATAAAAAATTCCGGTAAGTTTGATGCCGATACCTGGGAGCTTGACTTTTTAGGCTTTCTTCCCGGCAAAAGGGAATCAAGGCGGATGGTTGGCGAGGTAATGATTTCCCAGAGAGATGTTTCAGACGGCATTGTTTTCCCTGATGAAATTGCCTATGGCGGATGGCCCCTTGATGACCATTTCCCCGGCGGCTTTTATCACAAGGGTGCACCTAACACCAACCGTATGACTCCGGCGCCTTATTCCATACCTTACCGTGCGCTTTACTCCAAAAATGTGGAAAATCTTTTCTTTGCAGGAAGAAACATAAGTATGACGCATATGGCAATGAGCAGTATCCGTGTTATGGCAACCTGCGCACTTTTAGGTGAAGCGGTGGGAAAGGCGGCAAGCTTAGCTGTCAGAAATTCCCTTACACCTCATGGTGTATACCTTGAAAAAATAGGCGAACTTCAGACTCTTTTGCAAAATGAGGATGCCTTCCTTCCTCATATAACGCGCGAAATTTCTCCTTTATGCAAAAATGCCGAATTAAGCGGAGATGAGAGCTTAAGAAACGGCGAAGACAGGAGCCATAAACTGTACGGAGAAAAGGAGCCCTTCTGCGTAAAGAAGGGAGAAGAGATAAGCTACAGGTTTGACAAAACAACGGTGAGTGAAATACATATCGTTTTTGACAGCGATTTGGAAAGAAGCACCCTTCCCGGCTCAGAGTGCGAAAGAATACATTCCACCCGTGCAAATACACGTATTGACAGCCCCGTGATGCATATGCCGAAAACACTCTGCCGTGAGTTTAAGCTGACAGGTGAGCTTAACGGAGAAAGAACAGAGCTTTTGCACGTTACAGACAATAGAAAAAGATGCTATCATATAACTCAAGATAACACCTTCGATCGCCTTACACTTATACCCATTGATATATGGGATACTGATGCGGAAGAAATCCCCGTAATATCATTTGATTTTAAATAAGAAAAAAGGTTCAGAGCCGTCGGCTCTGAACCTTTTTTATCTTTTTTAGTTTCTTAAGGAATGGATTGGTGCGGGGATTCTTCCGCCACGTGCGATAAATTCTTCGCTTGATGCTTTGTTCACACTCATAACGGGGCCGGTACCAAGAAGTCCGCCGAATTCCACGGTGTCGCCCACGGTTTTGCCGGGTGCGGGAATAAGTCTTACTGCGGTGGTTTTATTGTTTATCATACCGATTGCCGCCTCGTCTGCAATAATTGCGGAAATTGTGGAAGCGGGAGTGTCGCCCGGAATACAAATCATATCAAGACCGACGGAGCAAACACAGGTCATTGCTTCAAGCTTTTCCAAGGTTAAAGCACCGCTTCTTGCTGCGGCAATCATTCCCTCGTCTTCGCTTACGGGGATAAATGCGCCGGATAATCCGCCTACGTTGGAGCTTGCCATTACGCCGCCTTTTTTAACGGCGTCGTTAAGAAGGGCAAGGGCTGCGGTGGTTCCGTGGGTTCCGCAGGTCTCAAGTCCCATAGCCTCTAAGATTCTTGCCACACTGTCGCCTACAGCGGGAGTGGGGGCAAGAGAAAGGTCAACAATTCCGAAGGGAGCATTCAAGCGCTTTGAAGCTTCCTTTGCAACAAGCTGACCGATTCTGGTAATCTTGAATGCGGTTTTCTTAATTGCTTCAGCCACTCTGTCTATGGGCTGCCCCTGCATTTTATCAAGCACACACTTAACAACGCCGGGACCGGATACACCTACGTTGATGGCGGTTTCAGACTCACTTACGCCGTGAAATGCGCCTGCCATAAAGGGGTTATCCTCAACGGGGTTGCAGAAAACAACCAACTTTGCACAGCCGAAGCCGTCGTTCTTTTCCGTAAGGCGTGCGGTTTCTTTTATGATTTCGCCCATTTTCTTTACAGCATCCATATTTATGCCTGCCTTGGTGGAGCCCACGGCAACCGAGGAGCATACAATGTCCGTTGTGGCAAGTGCCTCGGGGATGGAATCGATAAAGCGTAAATCCGCATCGGAAAAGCCCTTTTGCACCAATGCAGAATATCCGCCTAAAAAGTTTACTCCAACGTTTTTAGCCGCTTTGTCAAGTGTCTTTGCAAGGGACAAGGGATTGCCTGATGCCGAAGCGATTATGGAAATGGGAGTAACCGAAATTCTCTTGTTTATAATCGGAACGCCCAGCTCTTTTTCGATTTCTTCACCGGTTTTCACCAGGTTTTCTGCCTTTTTGCAGATTTTATCATATACATTGTCGGCACAGATTTTGGAGTCCCCGGACATACAGTCAAGAAGGGAAATACCCATTGTGATTGTACGGACGTCAAGATGCTCCTTCTGTATCATTTCCAATGTTTCGCCAATTTCAAAAGAGGTAAACATTCTGTCGCCTCCTTATATTCTGTGCATAGCGGAAAAAAGCTTCTGATTCTGGATGATTATATTAACACCAAGCTCTTCTCCAACATTGTTGAGTCCTGCGTTAAGCTCATCAAAGCTCTTTTCCGAAAGGGAAGTGTCAACCATCATAATCATTGTGAAGGTTTCGCCCATAATTGTCTGGGAAATGTCCAAAATATTAACCTTTGATTCGGCTAAAAATGTGCTTACCTTGGCAATGATGCCTACGGTGTCCTGACCTACAACTGTTACAATTGCTTTCATATATATACCTCACTTTTAATTATTTGCTGTTTCTTTGTCTGACCGCTTCGTATAAAAGAATACTTGCGGCGCAGGATGCATTTAATGATTCGGTCTGCCCGAACATGGGGATGGAAACGGAAAAGTCGCAGTTTTTAAGAACCAACGGTGCAATGCCGTCCCCTTCGTTTCCTATTACTATGGCAAGAGGGCCCGTTAAGTTACAGCGGTACATATTATCCCCGCCGCCTGCGGCACCTGCAATCCATAAGCCTTCTTTTTTAAGAGCTTCTATTGTTTTTGTTATGTTCGTAACCTTGGCAACGGGGGTATAGGAAAGAGCGCCTGCACTTGCCTTTTCAACTACGGCAGAAAGCCCCACCGCCTCGTGCTTTGCGATTATTACGCCGTGTGCACCTGCGGCATTGGCGCTTCTTATTATTGCACCTAAATTGTGGGGGTCTGTTATTCTGTCGCAGATTACGATAAAGGCGTCCTCGTTTTTCTCCTTCGCAATGGCAAGAATTTCATCAACCGAAACATATTCCTTTGCCGCCGCCTTTGCAATTACGCCCTGATGGTGACCTGTTTCGCTCATTTCGTCAAGCTTTTCGCCGACAACGTATGAAACGGGGATTTTCTTCTCATTTGCAAGGGCGATTATTCTTGTTAAGGTGGCATCACCTTTTTTTACATATATTTTATCAATGGCACGTCCCGAGCGAAGCGCTTCCGTAACCGGGTTTCTGCCTTCAATTACATCTTTGAATTCTTCCATTTTAATCCTCCGATATTTAATAGGTAGATTATAGCACAAAAAAATGAAAAAATCAACAAAAACTATTGACTTTGCGATATATTTACTATATACTCCGAAAGCGAAAGAAAAAAAGTTAGAGGGTGACGGTTTTGGTAAATGCAAATGACTTTAATGGATTAACGGATATTGATGTAATTGAGGCAGCCGTAAAAGGCAGAGGAAGCGACGGAATAGTTGTCATTTCCGAAAGAAAGTCGGAAATTGAAGCCGAACGGAACTACTGGCTTATTGACAGAGCAATCCTTCTTCCCGAAAATACAACGGTTTTGCTTGAAAACTGCAAAATAAAGCTTTCGGATAAATGTCGTGACAATTTCTTTCGCAGTGCCAATTCGGGGATTGGAATTGCATTTCCCGAGAGGATAAAAAATATACATATAAAGGGCATAGGAAGCTGCCTTTTAGAGGGGGCAGACCATCCGAGAGCGGTTGGTGACGGGAGTAAAATCCTTGCAAATCCCTGCCCCTATGAAAAAGAAGATATAATAAAATATGCCCACTGGGTACCGGAGGAAAGGAAAAAATCAGGCAAGCTCACATTTTCGGACAGACACGATTATTCCTACGGTACGGATTGCGATAAAGAAGGGGAAACTCCGAAAGGCGACTGGAGAGGGATCGGCATACTTTTTGCAAACGTTGAGGATTTCTCCATTGAAAATGTAAGCCTTAAGGATTATCATTGCTGGGGAATTTCCCTTGAAGAGTGTGCCTGCGGCAAGGTTTCGGGGATTAATTTTGATGCAAGGATGTATAAGGAAATAGACGGTATGCGTCACAATATGGAAAATCAGGACGGAGTTGATATAAGAAACGGCTGCCACGATATTTTGATTTCGGACATTACGGGAAATACCGGGGATGACCTTGTGGCACTTACCGCCATTGCCAGGAAGAGAGAGTTTAAGCCCGGCGGAAGCCTCGGCTACACCCATGTGATGCATAACGACTGGACGAAACGGGAGAAGGACATATATAATATTACCATAAGAAATATTGTGGGAACGTCTTCGCTCTGTATGCTTTTAAGGTTTCTTTCTGCGGAAGCAAACATATATAACGTGGTGGCAGACGGAATTATCGACACGACGCCGGATGATTTAAGAAAAGGCGGCACAATACTTATCGGAGAGCCTGACGAGGCATACGGCACGGTTTATCCCGACAGTACGAGAAATATCATTATAAATAATGTTATTTCAAACAGATGCCGTGCAATCATGATAAGGGGCTATTTATCAGATTCGGTAATTTCAAATATTGTAAACAAAAACCCGGATACGCCTGCAATTTATGTCGAACGGAAAGACTGCATTAAAAATGTAACTGTAGGATGCATAAACGATGCTTCGGGTAAGGGCGTAGT
>JAUNRD010000442.1 GCA_030535815.1 Clostridia bacterium | reverse complement strand
GTAACAGGTGGAGCCGTTATAATCAAGGGTGAAAATGTAGTTATAAATCTTGAAAACATTGCATTTGACTTTGCTTTTTCAGGCAAAAACTTCCGTATAGATGACGGTGCGACAGTTAAATTAATCGGTGCTGACATCTTAAACGGTAAGGGCGGCGTTGGCGGAACGGTTGCAATAGGTTCGGGAACGTACGGACATCTTGTAATGGACGCAAACTCAACAATTTCCGGTCGTTCATCAGAATCTACAGCTAATGTAGGAGGTGTAATACACCTTCATAACGGTAACGGACACTCCACATTTACTATGAACGGTGGCACAATTATCAACTATAACACCACTCTTTATGCAGTATCTGCGTGGACTCAAAACTGTACTATTACAATCGGCGGAAATGCAACTATTATAAACGGCACAAGCTCTGAAACAACTCCCGTAACAGGCACAAAAAATGCTATCAATTCAAGATATGCATCCGTACTTGTTCTTAAAGGCAACTTCACGGGCGATATCAAGGTAAACTACGGCTCAATCGGTGATAAGTTCGGTGCGGCAGAAGAGGGAGCAACAATTTCCGGTTCACTTGTAAACTATTCAACAGGCAAACCTGCGGCAATCAAAGACGGCGACCTTATCTGGGACTATGCCTGCTATGTTGGAACCGACGTTGCAGCAAACAGATACTATACTGTAGGCGAAGCGTTAAAGGGAACAAAGACAAGCAAAGTTTATATGGTAAAGGACAGCGTTTGGGAGCCTTCTCTTGATGCAAATACAGGAACGTATGCAAATGCTAAGCTGACAGTAAACGGTAACGGCTATACGCTTACTCCTTCCAAGAGCATGAGAATGGCATATAACACAGATATCATATTTGAAAATGTAATAGTCGATATGGATGGCAAGACGTTTACGATCACCAATGGCGCAAAGGTTACTCTTAACGACGGAGCACACTTTATTAACGGTGGCAGTGGCTCAGGACAGGGCGGTACTTTTGCAACCTGGGAAAATCACGATATAACAATCACAATGAACGAAGGCTCTTCAATCAAGGGAAGTAAGGCAGAATACGGCGGAGCTATAGTTCTTAATTCCGGTTCTAAGTTCATTATGAACGGTGGCGAAATTTCAGGTAACTGGGCAAAGGTACCCGGATTCGGTGGCGGTGTAAGAGCAAATTCCGGTGCAAAGGTGACGATTTCCGGCAATGCAAAAATTGAAGGAAACAGAAGCGGCAGCACTTGGGATGGTGCGAGGTCAGATAACCTTCAGCTTGCATCTGCAAGTGATTTAACTGTAAATCCAGGCTTTACAGGTCACATCGGAATATTGGTTAACGCAAATACTGCCGAAGGAAATGCGGTAGGTAAGGCAGGAACTGGTCTTACAAGTCTTCCTTCCGTAAATTCAATCACAAACGATGCAAATATCAATCATTTCGGCTGGATTGATGCTGAAGGAAACATCATCTGGCAGGTGGCACCCTCTATTGCTCCTACTCTTCAGTACGGTACCTATGCAGAGGGAACAAAAGGAATTATCAGATTTACAAACAGCTTTGAATCTGCTCCGGCAAGTGCGAAAATCACAGCATTCGGTACATATGTGCTGGATAATTCCAGCTTCTCCGAAAGTGATATGGAAGCAAGTGATAATAAGTTCTTTAAAACTGAGCAGAGCGTTTCGGCATCGGGAAAGAGCTTTATAACAGACCTTCACACAGGAAATCTTTCCAAGAGCTATACGGCATCATCATTCTGCTATATAGAGGGAATAGATGCACCTGTATTTGTTACAACAACAGCAGAGGCAATTAATTCTCGAGATGGCGTAATCGAGCTTTCAGATGAAGCCGTTTCAGAGTATGAAAGCTTATATGAAAACTGAGGAGGAATGTACTATGAAAAAAACATATATTAAACCTTCTCTTGAAATTACAGAAATTGAAACAAAAGACGTTATTACCATAAGTGGTTTAGGCGGAATTTTTGAAGACGTTGATATGATGAACACCATAGGAATCGGCAAAATAGATATTGAAATT
>JAUNRD010000441.1 GCA_030535815.1 Clostridia bacterium | reverse complement strand
AATCTCACGTGTTCTTTCCGTTACGGTTACAAGCATTATGTTCATTATTCCTATGCCGGCTACCAGAAGGGAAATAGCCGCAATTCCGCCGAGAACACCCGACATCATGCCCATCATTTCATCCAGAATATCAAGTATGCTCTGCATATTATTTACAGAATATCTGTCCGTATCTTTATAAATATCATACATAAAATCTTTAGCGATAGATACAACCCTATCCACATCTTCTGCCGAAGCAGCATCCAGAGTAAAGCTTGAAAGAGTTCCTATTTCAAGTGCCTTGTACGCTGTTGTATAAGGAACATAAGCGCAGTCATCCGAACCATACTGTTCCACATCGTCCGTCTGTCTTTCCAAAACACCCACTACGCTAAAGGGCAAACCGTTAACTTTAATTTCACTTCCCACAGCATCTTCAACCGAGCCGAAATACTGTATGGCATTCCATTCACCTATTACTATGACCTTTGAATTGTTGGCAAGGTCAACATCGCTTATCTTTCTGCCAAGCTGTGTATCAAGTCTGTTAAGCGTCCAGTAATAGCTGTTTACTCCGTTTACTGTTGTAGTACCGTTATTTCCACCTTTTCTGAGTGTCATGCTTTTACTTGCCGAAGGAATAAATCCGTTAATGTATTCGGAATTTTCCCACACAAGCTCTTCAATATCCTCATACTCAAAGCTCCTTGTTGCATAGCTCTGCCTTGCCGATACCATAACACTGGTGGTACCCATCTCGTTAAAGCTGTCCTCAACCTCAGAGGATACACCTTCGATCAGGCTTACCAGAATAATAACAGCTCCCACACCGATGATTATACCAAGCATAGTAAGAAAGCTGCGCATCTTGTTTGCGACAATACTTTCCCACGCCATTTTAAGTGTTGAACCGAAACCTCTCATTCGCACACCACCTCGTTGTCTGAAGCGGAATCCCTTGTGATTTTTCCGTCCTGTATTCTCACTATTCTTTTCGCCTGTCTTGCAATATCGGAATCGTGTGTTATTAAAACAATTGTGTTTCCTTCCTTATGAAGCTCTTTAAGCATCACCATAAGCTCAGCTCCGGTTTTCGAATCCAGTGCGCCTGTAGGCTCATCTGCAAGAATCATCGGCGGTTTTCCTGCCAAGGCACGTGCAATGGATACTCTCTGTTGCTGACCGCCGGAAAGTTCTTTCGGCAGATGATTGGCGCGTTCAGCCATCCCTACCCTTTCCAATGCCTCCATTGCCATTTTTCTTCTTTCTCCACCGCCTATTCCTCTGTAAATCAAAGGTAGCTCCACATTTTCACGAGCCGTTAACTTAGGCAGGAGATTGTATTGCTGAAATATAAAACCTATTGTTTTGTTTCTTATAGCTGCCTGCTCATCATCGCTCAGGTCGCTGACATCTTCCCCGTTCAAGTAATATTTCCCGCTACTGGGAACATCAAGACATCCTATCATATTCATAAGTGTGGATTTTCCGCTTCCGGAGGGGCCTATTATCGCCACAAATTCTTTCGGGCTGATATGCAGATTAATGCCGTCAAGTGCCCGCACCTCAGAGTCTCCCATCTTATAAATTTTATATAAATCTTCTATATGTATCATAGGGCACCTCGTTTATCTTCTCATGCCACTCATATTGCCTCCGGGCATACCACCCATAGGCATACCGCCCATGTTTCCGCCTCTCATGCCGCCCATATTACCTCCGGGCATATTTCCTGTAAGTCCGGTCCGATTGCCTGCTGATACGGGTTCTTGCACGTTATTATTTTCCGCCAGATAAATTTCAGAGTTTTCGTCTATTCCCGAAAGTATGGCAATACTAAGTCCGTTGGAGGCTCCTGTAACTACCTTTACTGCCATAAATCCTTCAGGTGTCATTTTCTTTATTCTGTCCCTGATAGCCTCGCTTCTGTCTTTGGTTTCTTCTCTGTCGGTATTTTTCTCAGTTGATGCGGCTTTCACGACAACATATTCCTTTTCATCCTTACGCTGCGGAGCTTCTTTCTCTTTTTATTAATATAAGGATACCGCTTCGCCTTTCACGAAAAA
>JAUNRD010000440.1 GCA_030535815.1 Clostridia bacterium | reverse complement strand
ATATGCAATTTACAAACTATCCGTTACCGAATAAAGAGACTATCGAAACCTATAAGAAAATCCTTACAAAAACATAAAAAAACGTGTCTATCTCTCAAGAGATAGACACGTTTTTTATGTTTTTATGAGTACACATCATCTTACGGCTTCTTTTGCCTATTAAAATCACACTTTACCAAATTCATTTACATCAAGAACAAAGTAAGTTGCACCGCCAACCTTAACCTCCTCAGCAATGCTTCCGTTGTTAAGCCCTCTTCCAAGCTGAGGTGCCTTCTGTGTTCTTGTTGAGCAATACTGGGCCAAAAGCTCCTTTATCTTATCCACCTTATCATCATCTGTACCAATCATAAGTGTGCGGTTTCCTGCCATAAGAAATCCGCCTGTTGTTGATAAAGTTGTTACAAAAAAGCCTTCATTTGTCAGCGCTGATGTCACAATGGCGCTGTCATCGTTATTTACAACTGCCAATACGAGTTTCATTTTATCATTTCTCCTTTATAATCTTTTTACACCTGTGCATATCTGAAAAATGACCATTTGTCATTTTTCTTGACATTGCATAAAAGCTTGAACGCTTTTCTGCAATTTTCGGATAAAAATCTTTATTGATTTTTTATCCTACAAATCAGTCGCTATCTTCTTATAGCTCTTTATGTCAAGCTGTTCCCAGTCGGGGATTTCATAGCGGTTATCGTCGGAGTCCTTGATTAAAACTCTGTTTCCGTAGATGGTTTTAATATCACTCTGACGGTTTCTTATGTCAAAGCTTCTTATGCCTCTGTCGGTTTCAACTGTCCATTTAAGTATACCATATTTTTCTTCTCTGTCAAGTATTCTGCTTATCTTCGGAATAAGGTAATACTCCCGCAGTGCATCTTCCACCGCTTCCCTTGATTCCGTCATCAATGTGTCAAGGTTTCTGATAACCGCAATTTCCTTACCCTCGGAATCAAGCAGGGTTATATACCTTCTCGGTCCCGATATGGGAAAAAGAGACCTTACTTCCACTTCTTCATATTTTCTGCCGTCATAAAACTCAAGATTTACCGTGTAGGCACTTCCCCTTGTAATTCTGACTTCATCGGAGTCTATATACTGTCTTGCCATATTAATCCCTCCTTAGTCAAGTGTGATTTCGTCGCTTCTTGAATTAAGCGACTGAATCTTAATGAGCTTATAATACTTACCTTTTTTCGCCATAAGTTCATCGTGGCTTCCGTTTTCTATAATTCTTCCCTTGTCAACAACTAAAATTCTGTTTGCCTTTCTGAGGGTTGAAAGTCTGTGAGCAATCATAAATGTGGTTCTTCCGCTTATCAGGTTGTCAATGGCCTTCTGAATCATTTCCTCGGTTTCCGAGTCAACCGCAGCAGTTGCTTCGTCGAATATAAGAATACCGGGGTTTTTAAGAATAGCACGTGCAATTGAAATTCTCTGTCTTTCACCGCCTGACAGACCTACGCCGCGTTCACCCAGCATTGAGTCATAGGCGTCGGGCTGCATAATGATAAAGTCGTGGGCATTGGCAACATCCGCCGCGTGCATAACCGCTTCGGGCGGAGCCTCCGGATCTCCGTAGGCAATGTTATTGTAAATGGTATCAGAGAACATCATAGGTTCCTGCTGAACGTAGCCGATGCTTCCTCTGTAATGCTGGATATCCATATCACGGATGTCCACGCCGTCAACAAAAATATTTCCTTCGTAGTTGTCGTAATAGCGCATCAGAAGGTTTATAAGCGTTGACTTACCGGAACCTGTAGTACCTACAATACCAACCACTTCACCGGGCTGAATCTCAAAGTTTACATCGTGCAATACCTTTTTAGTCTTGTCAAATGAGAAGTTGACATTTCTGAACTCAACCTTGCCCTTGATGTGCTCCAGCTTAACAGCATCTTCCTTATCAACCTCGGGCTCTGCATCGATTATATCCATAACACGCTCGATGGAAGAAAGGGTTGACTGCCAGGTATTACCCAAGGATGCAAAGAATTGTATAGGATGATAGAACATAGATGTATAGGAAATAAAGGAAACAAGGTCA
>JAUNRD010000439.1 GCA_030535815.1 Clostridia bacterium | reverse complement strand
TTCCTTATATTGACGAAGATTATACAGCTTATCTTTTGGAAAGCTATGACTATACATATGATCCGGAGAGGATGATTAACGCAGGCAGAGCGAGTTATGTTGAGCGTAATTATGAAATGATTGATAAAAGCAACTATTGCATTATTTACTATGATGAAAACTATATGCCGCCAAGACGGAAGAACAGTCGTCGGGATTTGTTTGATTATCAACCTGAAAGCGGAACAAAGCTTGCCTATAACTATGCTGTGAAAAAGGGATTAAGAATAATAAATCTATTATAAAACAAAAAAAGCCATCCTGATGGATGGCTTTTTAATTGGTGCGCCGTGGAGAATTCGAATCCCCGACCTTTTGGTCCGTAGCCAAACGCTCTATCCAGCTGAGCTAACGGCGCATACAACATTAAAAATAATACTACAAAAGTGGGGAAAAGTCAAGAGTTATTTTTGATTTTTTAAAAGTTTTTATGAATTCAGAAATTTTAATATGATGAGATCAAGTGCTCTTTTTTCTGAAATAAGTCCGTTTTTCACATCGTTTTCAGCCTTTGTGCATTCGGATATGCACTCTCTCAAAAAGTCGGGATTTATGCTTTTGACTCTTTTGAACATTTTGTCTGCCACAAATTTTCTCTGGGGCGGGAATTTCATGGCTTCCACCATTTCGGGATAGCTCATATTTTCCCTTGAAAGCACATATGCCCTGTAAAGGTCTGAAAAATATGATGCAAGGACGGACAAAATCCTTAAGGAAGATTCGTTGTTTTTCTGTAAATCCGATAAAAGCTTTAAGGCATAGTCGCTGTTTTTTGAAAGAACAGCCTCGGAAATGTCATAAATCTTTGAAAGGAGAGGGGGCTGTATGTTTTTGTCAATGTCCGCACGGGTGATTTTCTCACGGTTTCCCGTAAAGGCGATGAGCTTCTCCGTTTCAAGACGTATGTTTGTAAGGTCCGGTCCTGTTAAGTCAAGGAAATATTCAAGGTCGGAAGCGGCCATGTCCTTCTTTTCCGATGAAAGCTTTTTTAACACGTGACTTTTTAAATCAGGTCTGTCAAGATAGTTAAATTCGCATATAACAGCCTTTTTGGAAAGTGCTTTATAAACCTGACCGCGCTTGTCGGGCGCATCCTCGGTAATTAAAACGGTGACAAAATCGGGGATATCGGATAAAAGGGCAGCATAGGTTTCCTTATCGCTTCTTCTGGCAGAAAAAATCCCCGCATCCTTTATGTGCAAAAGCTTTCGCTCACTCATAACCGGGTATGCCTCGAAAAAGTCGGAAACTGCATCGGGAGTTATAGTTTCTGCTGTAAGTGTGAGATGGTTGAATTCCGCAAAATCAGAGTCCACCGCAACCTTTATGAGGCGCTCGGTCATATAATTCTTTAGGTAAGCCTCATCTCCGTAAAAATAGTAGAGAGAGGAAAGCCCTTCGGATAGCTGCTTTTTTAATTCCTTGTAGTTCATTTTGTCACCTTCTTATGGGGAGTGATTTTAAGCTCGTTTTCAATTTTAACGGTTATATCTCCGCCTGTCTTTGTCGAATAAATGCTGTATGACGAAAGGCGGGCGCTGAAGTTATCTGATAATTTCCTGCCGGTGCTGACAATTACGGCTTCGGGCTTTGCGGCATCAAGCAAAGCTTCGGAGCAGGAGCCTTTGTTTCCGTGGCGGGGTGCCTTTAATATATCGACATCCGAAACCATTTCGGCAAGAATTTTTTCTTCCTTTTCTTCCATATTGCCCGGAACGAGAAGGGATGATCCTGAATTGACTATGATGTAGGAGCAAAAACCTTCCGAAGCATAGGGGACGCTGACGGAAATTTCGCCGACAGTAAAAGTATTGCCGGCTTTTACAAAAATTATCTCTGCGCCTGTTTTCTTAAGCTCTTCGCATTTTGCGCCATGCGGAATGTAAATCTGCTTTACGGGGAAGGCTTGTATAAGCTCAGAAACATTCTCGTCAAAGGGATCGTATTCTGTAAGGAAAACTGCATCCAGATCACTTTGTCCGTGTTGCCTCAGTATGGGAACAACGGAATTTT
>JAUNRD010000438.1 GCA_030535815.1 Clostridia bacterium | reverse complement strand
GAAGAGCGGAGAGAAAAGCGTACAGACGCCAAGGCTTTTATGAAGGAGCTTAAAGAGGATTTCGGTAAAGCCGATAACGAAGCTAAAAAGGCTATACTTTCGGAAATTGCAGCCCTTAAAAAAGAGCTTAAAGATTATTCCATCGGCATTTTCGTGCGCGGAGCAGACGTCGATTTTGAAAAATATGACGGAGTTGAGCCCGAAATAGAGAATGAACGTACACTTATTCCTTTGAGAGCAGTTGTCGAAGCTCTGGAAGCAGAGGTTTTGTGGGATGAAAAAGAAAGAAAAATAACAATAACAAATAACGAAACAGAAGTTGTGCTTGTTATTGGAAAAAAGGAAGCATATATTAACGGAGAAGAAGTTCTTCTTGAAGCGGCTCCGAAACTCCGCAAAGACAGGACATTGGTTCCTTTGAGATTTCTGGCAGAAGCTTTCGGAAATGAAGTTTTATGGGATGAGGAATCAAAAACCGTTATTATAGAATAAGTATAGTTTCAATAATTACAACAAGTCCGTTGTTTTTTCTCCTGTCCGGTCGGGCTTTGCCCGACCGGAAAACATTAATACTTGATTTTAAGTACTTGTTCTGATAAAATATTAGTCGGTGATATTATGAAGCTGGAAGATAGAGTAATGCTTTCCCGCACTAACTAAAAAGAGCGGATTGCGTTTATAAAATAATATAGTGGCTTTGTTAAGTCTTCGGCATCGAGAGCGACAAGGAGATTTATAACCGAAAACGACGATGAGTTTTCGGTGGCTCTTATTGCCTTTAACGAGGCGATAGACAGATACGAAAAGGATAAGGGAAGTTTTACAAGTTATGCTTCGTTGGTTATAAAAAGCAGAGTTACAGATAATCTACGCAAAAAAGGTGTGGAGAATATTCCTTTTTCGTCTCTTACAGAAGATGAAGAAGAAATTGATGTAGTTGGTCTTGCTGATGTAGTAAGCGATGCGGCATTGGAAATAAAGGAATTGTCCGATGAGCTTGAAAGGTATGGAATTACATTTTTGACGCTTTCTGAACATGTGCCTGTATCACGGAAAACTAAGGCAGCGGTGGGAAGCATAATAAAGTATATATTGGAGGATGAACTCAGGGTTAAACGGGTTCTTGACAGTGGAAGATTACCATCTGCTGAAATTGTCTCTGAAGTTTCAGTACATAAAAAAATTTCCGAGAGGCACAGAAAATATATAATAGCGGCAATCATCATATTGACAGGAGATTATTATCATGTTAGGCCGTATATAATGGGAATATTTGATGCGGGGAGGTGCTGATGTGAAAGGGATAATTGTTGAAGTAAAAGAAAATAGTGCGGTAATGCTTAATGAAAAGGGAGAATTCAAAAGGATAAAAAACAGAAGTTTTACTGTAGGAGAAAAAATAAATTACAAAAGTAGAAGGCCGGCGTATTACGCGGCAAGTTCCTTTGTGCTGGCAGTAAGCCTTTTATCGGCATCGATATACGGATTTTTCGTTCCGGTTAGCTATGTGGATATAGATATAAATCCTTCCTTGAGAATGGAAGTAAACTGTTTTGAAAGAGTTGTCGGTTATGAAGCACTGAACAGCGACGGAGAAAAAGTCATTACCGGGTTAAAAAATGGAATTGTGTCTGAATGCATAAAAGATATTATAACTGTTTCTGAAAACATGGGGTATCTTACTGATGAAAATAATGAAGCTGATATCAATGTGGTGACGTCAAAGAATAAGCTTATGACAAAGATTGAGAAAACTGTCTTGGAGATGGGCGGGAAAGGATTCAGGATATATGTTCACAGGGAAGATAAGGAGACTTTAGAGAGGGCAAAAGTATTTGGTGTATCAGTTGGGAAATATTCGGCGATAGAGGATTACACAGAAGCTTGCGGCGGAAGTTTCGAAGAGAATGCTGCAATGCTGAAAGAAAAAAGTGTTTGGGAGATAAAGGATGAAGTGGTTAATGAGTCCGCTCAAGCCGAAAAGAAAGAAGAGGGAAACGAAGAAAAGGTTGAAAAAGCAGAGGATAAGGCCGGGAAGAAAGAAGAGAGAGCCGA
>JAUNRD010000437.1 GCA_030535815.1 Clostridia bacterium | reverse complement strand
CCACATTTTCATCAACGGGAAGGACATCATCATAATATCCATCATAGCCATCATCAACAATTTCTGGAGTTCCTTCCTCAAGGTTTTTTTCTTCGGGAATCTCATTCTTTGAACCCTTTGTTTTAGTTTTCTTTTTTCTCTCGGAAGGTGGCTTCTTTTCGGATTTTGCTTTTGTTTTTCGTCCTTTGATAGACTTACCACATTCTGAGCAAAAAGAAACAGTGCCACCTAAAAGGTCAGCACCGCAATATGGACAATATTTCATTACATTCGCTCCTTTGCATAAAAATAAAGTGGATTCACTAACTGAACCCACTTATGGACGATACTATTATAACACATTCATATTCTCTTGTCATCGGCAAAACTGTGCCAATTTTGTGCCAAATTTCTGCCATAAAAAACCTCCGAGGATTTCTCCCCGGAGGAGTAGACTATTCGTATATACTGTCGATAATGTAATTCCAATTATTCAGGAATATTTCTACAAGCTGCGGTTCGTACATAATCTTTGAGTTTTTCTTAATCTCTGCATAACATTCATCTTGTGTGAGTGCTTTTCTGTATGGTCTGTCGCTGAGCATTGCGTCAATAGAATCGGCAATAGCAATTACTCTTGCCGGAAACGGGATTTGTTCGCCGCTTATACCAAAAGGATAGCCTTTGCCGTCCCACCGTTCCTGATGATACAGAACGCCATCAGTGATATGCGTATATTTTGATTGCTTAATAAGAAGATCATAGCCATCCTGCGGATGTTGTTTTATTTCCTCATATTCAGCATCGGTCAGCGGTCCCTCTTTATGCAGTATGCCATCAGGAATACTGATTTTGCCTACATCGTGGCAGAAAGCAGAAAGAGTGATTGTGTTTCTGTAATACTTGCTCATTTCAATAAGCATACAGCAGCGATAGGTCATAAGAGCCACACGTCTTGAATGTTCACCTGTGTATTTATCTCTTTGTGAAAGTAATTCTATCAGCGGAGCAATGGACTTGAACTGTCTTGTAGTTTGTGTCCATTTAAGTCTGTCCGATAGCGGAAAATGTTTCGTTGAACCATATTTAAGTTTGCGGCGAACACAACCGTATTCCTTGAAACGCTGTTCTTCGCTTTCAAGCTGTTTTTCTATTCTTTCGCTGTCTGTTATATTCTTCTGCATTTCTATCACCTCCAAATGCAATAAAAAAAGCCGCAATAATAAAGCAATCTGACGATTACTCTAAAATTGCAGCTGACTGACATAGTTAAACTTTAGTCTCTTGAGCTTTGCGTCCCAACCTTTCAGTTGGTTTGCCAAATATTCGATTACTCTA
Organism: Clostridia bacterium; assembly: GCA_030535815.1. Lineage (GTDB taxonomy): Bacteria > Bacillota > Clostridia > CAKSNL01 > HGM11501 > HGM11501. The sequence continues at coordinate 741 of JAUNRD010000437.1, read as the reverse complement.
TATTATATTCGATTTATCGTAATTTGTCAACCTTTTCCTTGTTTTTTATGTTTCAGCCGTTTAAAATAACTCTAAATTGTGTTCCTTTCCCAAGTTGACTTTTTACGCTAATCTCTCCACCGTGAAGCTCGATTATGCTCTTTACCATTGAAAGTCCTAATCCGCTGCTGCCGTATTCATCGTTACGGACATCATCAACACGATAAAAACGAGTCCATATTTTATCAATGTGTTCTTCTGATATTCCCACGCCATTATCTGCAACAATGATTTCTGTTTTATCACCGTTCTTTGATGCTGATACAGATACATGACCTGATTCATTACCATACTTAATTCCGTTACTGATAAGGTTGGTAATTGCTGAAAGGAGCAAGGATTCATCTGCATCTACAATTGTGCCTTCAGGGACATTTGAGAAAAGCAAAATTTCTTTCTGTGTCGCCAATTCTTTCATGCTGTCAACTGCCACATCAATAATAACGCCAAGGTCAACCTTTTCTTTATTGAACTTCTGTCTGTTTTGGTCAATTCTCGCAAGGAGTAAAAGTCTTGACACAAGTTTTGAAACCTGCTTTGATTTATCCACGATTGTCTGTGCAAGTTCTTTTTCTTTTTCATCCTTTGCAATATCTAAAAGGTATTCACCTTGTGCAAGAATAACGCTGATAGGAGTTCTCAGTTCGTGCGATGCATCCGATGTAAACTGCTTTTCTTGCTTAATAAGATTTTCAATTTTAT
>JAUNRD010000436.1 GCA_030535815.1 Clostridia bacterium | reverse complement strand
CAGTCCTGCTTCTCAAGCATTTCGCACATACCGTTTTCGATGGGCTGAACAACCGTAACGCTTCCGTTCCAGTCGGTTTCTTCGTTTATAATCTGAAGCATCCAGTCGCAAAAGCCTCTTAAAAATCCGCCTTCTCCGAACTGAATAACTCGTTCGGGTCTTATTGTTTTTTCTTTTCCTGCAAACATAGTTTTTCTCCTTTTAGTTAGTTGAAATTTCATTTAGTATAACTTTTTTACAAAAAGCCTTTTGGCTTTTTGCTGACAAGCTCGTTGACAAGATTAAAACGCCATTTGCGTTTTCACATCATGTCAACCTTGCTTCGCAAATGGTTGTTCCATTTGCTACGCTCGCGTTCACAAATTTATTATTTGATAAATTGCTCATCTGTGCGGACAAAATGCTATTCGCATTTTGGTGTTTTTGCTTTCAAAGGCTAAAACTCTGTTCGAGTTTTTTAACGCCTTCAAAAGCTTCGTACACAAATTTATTATTTGATAAATTTGTGTACTATGGGCCAGGACATATCCGCATAGAAGCGATGGCCTTCGGGGCCTTTTACGTGAGCTAATTTGTCTTCTGCGCCCATTTCTCTGTAAGCAGACTTACCCTGCTCGAACACCTCTTCAGCGCCCTTTATGGGAAAGATGTTATCCTGAAGTCCGTTTACCTGGATATAATACTTAGGATAGGACATTGCAAGAAGGTCACCCATATCAAAGTACTCTGCGATATGAGGAACAAAGTTACAATGGCAGTGAGGCATTGCACCGATGGAGTCCTTATATGTACACATAGCGCAGGAGGGCATTGCAAGAACAATTCTGTCTTCAAGCGCTGCGGTATATGCTGTTGCTGTACCGCCGCCGGAGTTACCCATAAGGCAGATGTTCTTAACATCAACCTTGTCCGCAAAGTCAGATTCAAGAAGGTCAATTAATCTCATAATGTCCCAGACTCTCTCGCCTGCGGTTGTTCTTCCGAAAAGCATGCAGGTTACTGCGGAATACATACAGTCTGTTGCACCGGGCTTACCGCCGCATTCGCCGAAGTTTCTCTGCTCCATAGCGATTGCCGCATAGCCTTCCTTTACGGCTCTTACACAGAAATCTCTGTCGCCGCCGCTTATTGTAGCTGCATCATTGGGATATATGGGGTTGCCGAGGGAGATATGCATACCTGTTGAATGTCCCTGAAGACAGATGATAACGGGAGGATTTTCTACTCCATCGGGAAGAAGAAGATGGCAGGGCACTCTGTAGCCTTCTTCACTCTGGTATGTGAAGCGGATTTCTGTTGCTCCTTCGATTTTCTTTTCAAATTCAATTTCAAGCTCGGGAGCGCACTTAGAGAAGGTGTGAAGACCAATAAGCTCAGAAAGCTTCGCTCTTGCTTCCTTCTGCCAGGAAAGGAAATTTTCGCCTTTGTAAGCCATAGAAGGCTTTACCGTCTGCATTTTTTCGATGTTGAACTGATAAGCTGATTTCATATAAATAACCCCCTAATATTTTTTTATTATATTTTATCATTATTTTATAACAAATTCAATAGGATTTCCTTTAAAATATTGCCTTTTTTAACGATTTTTCTTGATTTTTTTGTCATTTGTGTTATACTGAAGAAAAACAGGAAAACTATTATCAAAAAGGAGGCGAAGAATATGGCAATAAAGAAAGGGTTAATAGACAAAAACATCACAACTGAAGATTCCCGTCCCTTTGTCACGCCCAAGCTTTACAGGTATGACAACTTTTATTATGACCGTTCAAGACGTGAAAGCGTTGCCGCCACAACCAACGGTCATTATCATAATATGTATGAAATTTATTTTCTTGCAGAAGGCCGTTGCCGATACTTTATCGAAAACAAGCTGTTTGAAGTTGAAGCCGGCGACCTTGTATTGATTCCAAAGGGCGTTATTCATAAAACAATTTACTTTAACGAGGCGACGGACCGCTATCTTATTAACTTTTCAAAGCCCTATATAACGTCATCCCTTGCAATTGATATTTACAATCTTTTCGCACTTAATATCTACCGTCCGCCTAAAGATACTATTCC
>JAUNRD010000435.1:1323-2068 GCA_030535815.1 Clostridia bacterium | reverse complement strand
TTGATGATGTTCATGTTCAGGTCGCGGCCGCTGAAGAAGTGGTCGATAATATCCTGATAGCGACGCAACTTTACAGGGCTGTATCCGCCGATGGACTTGTGGAAATATGATGTGCGAGAGTCGTTGAAGGTGCTCGTCGTCAGGTTGAACACTCTGAAGTTGGGGTGCTTGTCGGCGAGTATCTGCTTGTCGGCGGCAGTGGGCAGAATCTCGGTACTCTTCTGTTTGGGAATAAAAGAGTCCCACGAAATGAATCTTTTGTCCACGCTCCAAAGGTCGGCAAACAGCAACAACGAGAGGGCAGCCAACAGATAACCGGTCTTTATGCTCTTTATACGCAGATAGGCTACGAGCAGTATGCAACTAACAGCTATGAACATAAACGAACGCCACGCATCGCTTGCGAGCATCGACGCGCGGTCGGCACGCAACGAATCGACAAGAACCTCGGGCATCTGAGCATCCGACGCGCCTGCAAAATCAAACATACTGCCACCGAACAGCGCAAACATCAGCGACAGTCCGCCGGTGATTGCACCCGAAAGATAAACAGCCTTTGCGACTCCTTTATTATTATCGCCCTTGCGACGCTCTATAAGCTCCTTAACCGCAAGTATGCCCAATGTAACCATTGTCAATGATGCAATGACAAGAGCCAAAGACGTTGCGAGGAATTTATTATACAGCGGCATATTGAAGAACAAGAAATAGATCACAATCGGGAAATAATTTACAAAAGCCATTA
>JAUNRD010000435.1:0-1313 GCA_030535815.1 Clostridia bacterium | reverse complement strand
TCCTTTGACAAGGAACAGTCCCAGCACAAACAAGAAGCACACAATCGCACCCACATACACAGGACCCGAGGTAAAAGGCTGAGGTCCCCAATAGGTTGGCATATTTTTTACAAAAGAGCGTGCCTGTGCCGCACCATAATTGCGAGCAATAATCTTATATGTCTAGCTATTTTCATCGAGCGAATAGTGCGAGCTTGCACCGTAAAGATTGGGAACAAGCAGTGTAAAAGTCTCGCCTATTCCGTAGCTCCATTGGTAGGCATAATCAATCTCAAGTCCCGAACTTTTCTTCTCGTCACTCTGCTTAAGCACAGTTCCGCCACGCATCGACTCCTTTGCATAATCGGCCGAAGGTACCAACTGTCCCACTGCGGGAATAACAGCAAGAATAGCAGCTATAAGCAACACTCCCGTAGCCTTGAAATAATTTTTCAGTTGCTTCTCGCGTATCGCGTATACAAGATAAACAACAGCGAGAATAATAAGCACAAGCAACAGATAATAACTAATCTGCTGATGACTCCAGAAAATGTTCAGTCCCGAGAATATAAGCGTTATTAACGCTCCCCACAGTAGTTTGCCTCTGTAACAGAGCATTACTCCGCCAATGATGGGAGCCATTGTTGCCATCACCAGACTTTTGTTCATGTGTCCTGCCTCAATAATGATGAAATTATAAGAGCACAGAGTATATGCTATCGAGCCTGCGAAGCTGAGCCACGAGCGGCACCCAATGGACAATAAAAATATGTAGAAACAGACAAATGTAAGAAAAATAGAGCCTATATGCCTGCGCGTAAAGCCGAACATACTAAGGGTAAGCACCTTCTCAAAAGCCTTGAATACATTTACAGGCTCGGGCGCGTATGTATAGTTTGCCGGCATTCCCGCGAACATTGCATTCGACCAATAGGCATAATCTCCTGTCTTTTCGTGGTAGTCGCGCAGGTCTTTTCCCCATCCTTGCGAGTTTATTGCATCGGCCTGCATCAGGTCTTTTCCCTGAAACACAGGCGCGAAATATATTGCAGTCATTGCAAAGAACATTAAAATTGCGGCAATGTGCGGCAACCAATTTTTGATTTTTGTTGAATTCATCATAAATTATTTTTTCGAAATTGTTTCAAGGTTTACTATAATACGCTGCGATAAACGTCGCACGTCTGTTGCACCATCTTCTGTAACGAAAAATCCTTTATACGCTCGTTTCCGCGACGGCGTAACTCCTCGCGCAACGTTTCGCTTGTGATAACCTCGCGCAGCGTATCGTACATCGATTGTGCATCGTGTGGTGCAAAGTAAAGTGCAGCATC
>JAUNRD010000434.1 GCA_030535815.1 Clostridia bacterium | reverse complement strand
CCTAAAGATGCAATTGCCGAATCTTTGGAAATCAGCGAAAGCGAGGTTGAAGAACTTTATATAAAGCTTTCAGAAAAGTACAAAGACGGAGGAATAACAGTAATCAAGCTTGATACTGACTATCAGCTTACAACAAAAAAAGATTATTACGACTATGTAAGAAGAGTGACGGAACCCAAGCGAAATACCCCTCTTTCAAATGCAGCATTGGAGGCATTGTCAATCATTGCATACAAGCAGCCTGTAACACGTAGCCAGGTTGACTATATCAGAGGAGTTGACAGCTCCAGTTCCATGAGCAGACTGATAAACTGCGGGCTTATTGAAGCCATAGGCATATCAGATGCCCCGGGCAGGCCTTCGCTTTACGCAACAACGAAAGAGTTTTTAAGAGTATTCGGCCTTGAAAGTCTCGAAGATTTACCTGATATCGGTATGCTTGAACGTGAAATTGAGCTGGAAGAAAGCGATCAGCTCACAATAGATACAGAGGAAACGACAGAAGAATAAATTTAAAGGTTGTGTTGGTCTGATTATCGGAATAATAATAGCGGTTATACTTTCAGCTTGTGTAATCGCTGCATATACACCTATTAGGTTGCGTGTTCAGTACAAAGAGAAGAAAACAGATATTTCCCTGCGTTTCGGGATAGTAAAGATAAATCTATCAGGAAAAAAGAAGAAAAAAACGAAAAAGAAAAGTAATGCCGAAAAAAAAGAGAAAAAGTCTGAGAACAAAACCATTGACAAAGAAAATGATATTGGCGGATTTCAGAAATTCTTGGCTTTGCTTCAGGCTTTTTACGATACATCGGTATCCATACGAAAAACAATTGAAGTTGAAAAACTTGAAATCGATGCTCTTTACGGAAACGCAGATGCAGCATTTACAGGAATGGCTGTTGGATTTGCTTATGCAGAGATATACAAATTAATCGGTTTTTTAGCTACAATATTTACAGTCAGGCAACCTGCTGTTACAATCAAACCGGTTTTCGGAGAAGAATCGGTGTTTGAGTGCGAAGCAGATGGCATAATAAAGACTAAAGCGGCACATATTATTTCTACAGCAATTAAATTTTATTTTAATTATAAAAAAGCTATAAAATGAAAGGATTGATTTTTATGACACATCCCATTCAAGGTTTAATGGAAGCATCCATGAAAAACATCAAGGAGATGATTGATGTCAACACTATCATCGGAGAACCGGTTCAGACTCCTGATGGAACAACAATTATCCCTGTTTCAAAAGTTGCTTTCGGCTTTGGAGCAGGTGGCTCCGATATACCCGTAAAAGGAGGAACCGGTGCAGCAGAAACACCCTTTGGCGGTGGTAGTGGTGCCGGCGTTTCAATCAAGCCTGTTGGTTTTCTTGTTGTAGGAGCAGACCAGATTAAATTGCTCCCTATTGACTCAGCCGGATCAAGTCCTGTGGACAAGCTCTTCGAGTTTATCCCGCAGATGGTAGATAAAGTAAACCATATCATCAAGGAAAAGAAATCAAAAAAAGAAGCAGAGGCAGAACTTTAATTTAAAAGTCAATAAACAAATAACCCGCTCATATAATGTTTTAGGTGGGTGATTTGTTTGCACAAAACAGCAATATTTATATTGATATTATTGATTGCGTGTCTTCCCGTCAGAATATATTCTTCCTTGGACGTTTCAGCTGAATCAGCCGTTTTAATGGATGCTGAAACAGGAAGGATTATATATGAAAAGAACGCAGAGCAAAAACTTTCAATGGCCAGCACCACTAAAATCATTACAGCTATTACTGCAATTAAATACGGAAACCTTTCCGATGTTGTGACAGTATCACATAATGCAGCAACAACGGAAGGGTCTTCGGTGTGGCTTTCAGAAGGCGAAAAGCTCACGCTCTATGATCTTTTGTATGCTATGATGTTGGAGTCTGGTAATGACGCTTCCGTTGCTGTTGCTGAACATATCGGAGGAAACGTTGAATCCTTTGCCGAACTGATGAATAAAGTGTGTGTGGAAGCAGGGGCGTTTTCGACAAATTGTATTACTCCGAGTGGACTGGATGACGAACTGCATTACACTACGG
>JAUNRD010000433.1 GCA_030535815.1 Clostridia bacterium | reverse complement strand
AAGAAAAAATCGTAAAGGGCAGCGAATTCTACTATGATGATGACCCGGATATTTCAGATATCACTTTCGTTCCGAAATCCGGCTATTCCGGAACTGTGAGCCTTACATATAAAGGCTATTATACCTCCAGTAAATATATTGAAGGCAAGATAAGCATTAAGGTAAAGGATTCTGGAGACGATGACGAAGAAGATGAAGATATTGAAACCATCAACGTGAAGGCTTCTGTTGATCAGGAAGTGGTTATGAATGCATCAAGCCTTAATTCTGCGTTCAAGGAAGCTTCCGGCAAAACCTTAAGCTATATAAAGTTCTCGCTTCCTTCTTCAACTTACGGAACGCTTTACTATGATTATGACGGCTCTGACGAGGAAAAGGTAACAACCTCCGGTAAGTATTATTATTCAGGAACTGTAAATGCTCTTAAAAAGGTAAGCTTTGTCCCCAAGAAAGGGTATGCGGGAACAGTTACAATTTATTACACCGCTTATGCAACCAGCACAGGATATCCCGGAATGATAAAAATTACTTACAGCGGAGAAAGTGCTCCGGCAGTTGATACCACGGTAAACTATAAGGGTGTGTCTGATGCGGGAATCAAAATGGGATATACCGAATTTAACGATGCATCCATAAGGGCTACAGAATCTCCCTGCGCAAGCGTAAGGTTTGGCGCTGTGGCAGGCGGCGCAGGTGCGTTGTACCTCTACTACGGAGAGGAAAATCAGACTCTTATTTCAGCGGGAGCCACATTCTACACAGACAAGAAGCCGAACATCACAGATGTTACTTTTATTCCCGCAGATGGCTTTAAGGGGACCGCGTCGATTTCTTATTTCGGACAGAGCAATGAAGGCGATAATTTTACAGGCTATGTAAAGATTCAGGTTATAGGAAAGCCTGTAGAGACCATCCCCAAAAAGAAGTTTACCGACGTAGCGGAGGACAGCTGGTATAAGGATATCGTATACAAGGTTTGCGATGCGAGTCTTATGAAGGGAACGGGAGATACTACCTTCAATCCCGAGGGCAATATGTCCGTTGCTGAGGCTATAACCATGGCTTGCCGAATTCACAACCAGGCTAAGGGCGGAAAGGATTCAGATTTTGTGGCAACAGGCGATGTATGGTATGATGTATACGTAAATTATGCCATTACAAACGGCATCATAAAGGATGGCGACTTTACCGATTATAACCGTTATGCAACAAGAGCAGAAATGGCATACATCTTCTGCCATAGCGTAACAGCCGATAAGCTTGCTCCGATAAACGTATGGGTTATTCCCGATGTTCCTAAGGAAGGCGTATACGGAGTGGAAATTTATGCGCTTTACGATGCGGGAATTTTAGCAGGTAACGATGCTTCAGGAACCTTTGCTCCCCTAAGCAACATAAAGAGAGCGGAAGCTGCAACCATCCTTGCAAGACTTGGCGGTCTTATCGACAGAGTGAAAAAATAAAATAATTTTGCCGAAAAAGGTCTTTACAAAAAAAGGAATTAATGGTATACTGATTTCTGGAAAAGATATCTTTAATTCGATGCAGAGACGTCGGCAAGAGACTTTTTGATTATGCACTATAACACCTTGTCCGTTTTTGCGCGTGACAAGGTGTTTTTTTGTAAAATTTTAGGAGGTCGGTAAAAATGAAAATGATTTATGGCGTAAAAGACAAGCCCGCTTTCGGTCAGTTGATTGTTTTTGCTATTCAGCAGCTTCTGGCAATTATGGCGGCAACAATTGCTGTTCCTGCAATCGTAGGAAATGGAATGTCAGCTTCTGCGGCTCTTTTCGGAGCCGGTATCGGAACCTTGATTTATGTTCTCTTCACGAAGGGAAGAAGCCCGGTATTTTTGGGTTCTTCTTTCGCATTTATTCCTTCGATGCTTGCAGCTTTTGCAGGGGGAGTATCAATGTCTCTCGGTTATCTCGGTCTTATCATCGGAGCATTAATAGCAGGTTTTGTATATGTAATTATAGCACTTGTTGTTAAGGTGGCAGGAGTTAACTGGATTAATAAACTTATGCCCCCGGTTGTAATCGGACCGACAGTTGCACTTATTGGTCTTTCACTTGCAGGT
>JAUNRD010000432.1:511-2094 GCA_030535815.1 Clostridia bacterium | reverse complement strand
GGCACAGTCTAAGGTGACAGATACAACCTTTTCATCCGTCTCGACTGAATATACGGGAAGAAGCCTTTCTTCCTCTGCAGCAGGAGAAAGCGAAGCAACTAAAAACAGTGCAACGGAAAAAAGGGCAAGCAGAATACAGGCAAATCTGTATTTATCAAGTACAAAAATTTTCAAAAAAATCACACCCCTGTTCAAGTTTATGAGGGGCGTGATTTTTTTATTACTTCTTTTCGAAAATGCAAACAGCCATTTTAACGAAAAACTCTTTTAATAACGGTAATTTTGCAAAGGGAGTTAAAAAGCCTCTTAAAGGAACTTCTTTATAGTAAAGAATATTGAAAGGAACTTCTTTTTTGATTTTCTTAAAACGCTTTAAGGTCATCTTGTTTATATAGGAGAAATATTCCGTTCCGTCTTCCTTTTTTGAAATTCTGAAGTTTATTCGGTTTTCACCGTCCGGAAGAGGGGAAACAAGCTCTTTATAAGCCTTTATAAGCGTTTTTTCCGAGAAAAAGAGATGAACCCAGGGAATGCCGATTGCATCGCTTAAATGGGCACCTGTGGGGTGATTGTAGGGCGGAAAGTTAACATAAAGCCTTCCGTCCTTTTTTAATATTCTGTAAGCTTCGTTAAGAACACCGATGGGATCCGCCACGTGCTCCATGGCATCATTCATAATGATTACATCAAAGCTTTCATCGGGGAAATCAGTTTTTGCGGCATCGCCCGTGACAAAGGTGAAAATATCAGAAAGTCCAAGCTCGGAAGCTAAGGCATAAGCCTCCTTTTCATAGCTTTCCACGATATCCATACCGGTTATATGGCTTGCACCCATTTTTCCGTAAAACATAGTTTTACCGCAGGCACCGCATCCGATATCGAGAACTGATTTGCCCATAAACATTTCCTTTGCATCTTTAACGAAGGGCGAGTCAAGGTAAAACTTTATAGTGTTTTCGCCTTTTTCATACTGCCACTTTGCGTAGGTGGTGACTCCGTCGTTTTGCAGATTAAAGGGATGAACAGGGAGGGGGAAAAGCTTGTTTAAGGCTTTTAAGAATTTAACACTCATTTTTTAATTCTCCTTGCTTCGGTATAGAAGCGTTTTTCTTCGGCATGCCCCATAGAAAATGTTTTCTTGGGAAGTGGACCGTAGGTATTTACAGAAGTGAATAAATCTTCTTTTTTAAGACAGGGAGCAAAAAATGCGATGTTGCCGTCTTCACATCCCATAGTAAGGGCAGTTTCATAGCCGTGAATATAGTCAAGTTTTCCTCCGTTTTTCTTTGCATATGCTTCGAGAATTTCGGTAACAGCACCTGACGGAATGTGGCAATCGGAAGAAAATGTAATTTCACCATTTTCACTATTAAAGGAATAGGGAACCGTGTGTGTAAACTTACCTTCTGATTTACGGAATGCATCTAAAAGCTTTTCAGTCTCACATCCGAAAAATACTCTGTATATAGGTTCGAAAACCAAAGAATCCTCATAAAGGTTTACAAGCTCGGCGAGAGCGAAGCGCATAGGATGGTTTTTCTTTTCGGAATCGGAAAGATTTGCTTTAACCTCTTCCCAGGCAG
>JAUNRD010000432.1:0-501 GCA_030535815.1 Clostridia bacterium | reverse complement strand
GCCTGTGCACCGGCAAGGGAATGGTTTCCGTCGCCAACTTCAATTAAGGGGTGTGTGCCAAGACCGTGAAGTGTTTTTAACACCTCGTCTGCATTATCAATCAAATAGCCTTCGATTTTTCCGCCGTGTTCCATCAATTCAAAATCGTAAAGCTTATGTCCTGGAACAGTTTTCTTTAATGAACCTAAAACGTCATCCGCTTTATCATCCATAAGTAAAAGAATGTGGGGAAGCTCAATGGGGGCGTTGCGTCTTATGGTAACTCTTGCGGGAATTCGTTCGGCAACAGTTGCTTCTGTTGCTCTTATATTTGATGTGGAATCCTTGGAATAGTCATATTCTTCAAGGTCAACTGTGCCTATAAGACCGCATCTTACCTCGCCGCTTTCGAAGGTTCTCTTTACAAAGATTAATGCGTCTTTGTATTCTTCAAAAACACCTTTGTCAAGATATTCCTGCATAGAAGAATTGATTTCGGCAATTTTCTCTTCAAAATCCACT
>JAUNRD010000431.1 GCA_030535815.1 Clostridia bacterium | reverse complement strand
ATCATGAAATTCCGTATTCACGAGGATTCTCCCCTTGACAATATGCGTATTGCTGATTTAACTCCGAAGCTTAACTGCGACATCCTTGTATGCGGTGTCGAGCGCGGTGACGAAGCCTTCATTCCCGGCGGTGATTTCGTCCTTAAGGAAGGCGACTATATAAGCATAGTTTCCTCTGTTTCAAACGGTGCATATTTCTTTAAGAAAATCGGCATCAAAACTTCAAGTGTAAAAGATACTATCATTGTAGGCGGAGGTGACACGGCATATTATCTTGCCAACCGCTTAATACAGACCGGTATTTCCGTAAAAATTATTGAACAGGACGAAAAGCGCTGCGATGAGCTTTTCCAGCTCCTGCCGAAAGCAACTATAATAAACGGCGACGGTACCGACAAAACCACATTACTTGAAGCAGGGCTTGAATATGCAGAATCCTTCGTTGCTCTCACAAATATTGACGAAGAGAACGTGCTTCTTTCCCTTTATGCAAAAAGCAAGGATATCAAAAAAATTGTGACCAAGGTTAACCGTATTGAATACGATAATGTATTGAATTCCCTTGAGCTTGACTCGATTTTCTATCCTAAAAACATAACCACCGAATACATCTTAAGGTTTGTGCGTGCCAGAAATCAGTCAAGAAACTCGAATATAGAAACAGTACACCTTATTCTTGACGGCAAAGCCGAAGCACTGGAATTCAGAATCAAAAAAGACTCTCCCATTTCTGATATTCCGATTATGAAGCTTCAGCTCAAACCCAACATATTAATCGCCTGCATAACCCGAGGCGGTCAGATCATTATTCCCAGAGGTCATGACATAATCAAAGAAGGAGATTCCGTTATCATCGTGACAACCGAAACAGGCTTCGCCGATATTACGGACATTCTCCAGTAGAGGATAAATTATGAATCGCAAAATTATATTTTACACACTGGGCACCGTGCTTTATATCGAAGCTTTATTTATGCTTCTTCCGATAATATGCTCCATTGCCTATAAGGAACCGTATATTTTAGGCTCATTTGTCGTTTCGGCATTACTCTGTACTCTGACAGGGGTGCTTTTCACAGTTAAGCCGCCTGACAACAAGGCAATGTTTGCCAAAGAAGGCTATATAACGGTTGCACTTTCATGGATTTTAATAAGTCTTTTCGGATGCCTCCCCTTTATTTTTTCGGGATATATTCCGAATTTCATTGATGCTTTTTTTGAAACCGTATCCGGATTCACAACAACAGGTGCATCCATTCTTTCCGATGTGGAAGCTCTTCCGAAAAGTCTTTTGTTCTGGAGAAGCTTTACCCACTGGATAGGCGGTATGGGAGTTTTGGTTTTTCTTGTTGCCATCCTCCCCCTTTTCGGCGGAACAAATCTTAATCTCATAAAAGCAGAAAGCCCCGGTCCCTCTGTTTCAAAGCTCGTTCCCAAGGTTAAGTCCACAGCGAAAATTTTGTATACCATATATATTGCAATAACGCTTTTAATGATTGTGCTTCTCTTATTCGGAGGAATGAATTTATTTGAAGCACTGACCACAGCTTTCGGTACAGCCGGCACCGGCGGCTTCGGAATTAAAAATTCAAGCCTTGCTGATTATTCCCCCTACATTCAGAATGTAGTTACCATTTTTATGATATTTTTCGGAATAGACTTTTCTATTTATTATCTTATACTTATGAAAAAGTTTTCCGCCGTGCTTAAATCCAACGAAGTAAGAACTTATCTTTTAATCATTCTTTCTTCAATTCTTGTAATCGGATTTAATATAAGACATCTTTTTTCATCTGTTTTTGAAGCACTTCATCACAGCAGCTTTCAGGTTGCATCCATCATCACGACAACCGGCTTTACAACTGCAGATTTTGACCTGTGGCCTTCTCTTTCAAAAACAATACTTGTAGTGCTTATGTTTATCGGTGCCTGCGCCGGAAGCACAGGCGGCGGAATGAAGGTTTCCAGAATAATAATTCTGTTCAAGAGTATTATAAAAGAAATCAAAATTCTTGCTCATCCGAAAAGTACAATTAAAATCACTATGAACGGCAGACCTGTTGAACACGAAACCGTCCGTTCGGTAAATGTATTCACAGTCGCTT
>JAUNRD010000430.1 GCA_030535815.1 Clostridia bacterium | reverse complement strand
AGAAAAGCGAATCCCTCTCTCAAATAAGCATATACCCGTAAGGGTATCCTTTTTGTTGGCAAATATTGACGGAGGATTCGAACCGACGGTAGTGAATGACAGTCCGGGGGACTGTCAGAGCCGTCGGATGGCTTTTCCGCAGAAAAGCGAATCCCTCTCTCAAATAAGCATATACCCGTAAGGGTATCCTTTTTGGTTAATGAATGATACTATTCGAACCGACAGCTTTTCCTATTTTATTATTGTAAAAATACTCAATATATATTATAATGATTTTACAACAGTCATTTTTATATTAAGGAGAGGTTTTTATGATAAAAATATATCCGAACCCGTGTTCTTATGAAGAATTTGATGACGAGTTTATCTTTTCAACCAAGCTTTTTCTTTTCATTGATAAAGAATTTTCAAATTCAGGATTTAAAAAGCTTTCCGCGGAACTCTGGCGGAATTTCACTTCGGGAAAATGTGAACTTGAGCTCAGAGAGATAAGCGGACTTGGAAAATTCGCAGTAATTTCAAAAGACGAAGAACTTACATATAACGAAAATAAAACTGACTATGAATATGAAATTGAATGTAAGAAAAACGGCATATATATAAACTACAGCAAAGAAACGGGGCTTATTCACGGATTTTTAACCGCATTGCAGCTGATAAGCCCCTATCGCAGAAAAACCAAAGATTTCTACGTGAAAAATTGCCGAATCAAGGACAAGCCTGCTCTCAGAATGCGAGGTATGCACCTTTGTATTTTCAAGGGTCTCTCTCTCCTTTTTGTGAAAAAGTGTGTGGCTTTATGTGCTTTTCTCAAAGTTAGTCACATTATCCTTGAAAGCTGGGGCGCCGTAAGGTTTGATTCAATGAAGGAGCTTTCCTGGCCTGATTCCCACGATAAAGACGAGTTAAAGGAAATAATCGAATTCGGAAAAGCGTTAGGCGTCGAATTTATCCCTTTTTTCAACCATGCCGGACATGCCACACAGTCAAGACATAAAACCGGAAAACACGTTGTGCTTGACCAGGCGCCGGAATATGAGGAGCTATTTCTTCCCGGCGGATGGACCTGGAACGTCGATAACGAAGAGGTAATAGAATTACACAGAAGCGTAAGAAAAGAGCTTTGTGAACTTTTCGGAAAGGGAGAGTTTTTCCATATAGGCTGTGATGAGATAGTCGATGAAAACGGCATATGGAAAAATACCGGAATCAGCGAAAGCGAAGGCTATACCCGTTTCTTAAACCGCACAGCTTCGGATATCAAGGAAAACCTCGGCAGAAAAACCATGATATGGGGAGATATGTTCCTCGATAACAAGGATTTCCCCTATCCTTACTGTGCAAATACAAATAAATCGCTAACATATGATCCTGACAATCTCACAAAGGATATGTATATAGTAGACTGGCAGTACAACATAACCGAAGAAAAGGAAGATTCGGTTAAATATTTTCTTGAATTTACCGACCCCTCAAAACTGATTCTTGCCCCCTGGCGTGACAGAAATAAAATTTCAGGAAGAATCAACCTTGCAAAAAAGTATAATCTTTTCGGGGTTATAGGAACCACCTGGAATTCGGTCCTATTCGATATCAACGATATGAGATACACAGCCTGCGCCATGTGGGAAGATGAAATTGACAAAAATGAATTGATGTACAGCTACGCCTGTCATTCAAAAACAATGGCCATGCAATTTATAAGAAAGCTTGTTCCTGCAACAAACTATGAAACGGCAGGTTTTACAGAAGACGAGATACTAAACGTAATAATATAAAAAACGGACAGGCATTGCCTGTCCGTTTAATTTTAAGAATTTAATCTCAATACTTGTCTCTCTTGGTATACTTAGTATGAAGAAGCTTATGAGACATCTTTCCGCAGGGTTCTCCGAGGAAGTTGTCGTAAAGTTCCTTAATAACGGGATTCTCGTGAGACTTTCTTAATTCAGCATTAACATCTTCCTGATAAAGAGCCTTTGCACGGAGTGCCTTAAGGTCGTGATCAGACAGATAATCTGCACTGTGGATGGGCTGACCGCCGCCGTTTACGCAACCACCGGGACAAGCCATCATTTCGATGTAGTCACAGTGAGCCTTACCGCTCTTAACTTCG
>JAUNRD010000429.1 GCA_030535815.1 Clostridia bacterium | reverse complement strand
GTATCAATCGCATCCTGCCTCGGAACGTAGGAAAAGCCCGAGATTACTGTTTCAGAAGGAAGAACGAAGCTTATATAATAAGGCGGCTCATCCTTACCGTCGATGGTTTTATTGTCCGCAGTATAATAATTTGAATGCCAGAATGTAGTGACATTGTTATCTATCATATATTCTGCATTTTTGCCCTTGAAGGTGCTTGAGCAATAAACCTTCCAGTCCTTTTTGCTGACATATTCTGAAGTCGCAGGTGACACTGTCACATTTCCCGAAGGCTTTTCGCCCACGCCTTCGCCCATAATAAAGTCAAGCTCCATACAGGTCGCATAGCCTTTACTGCCTTCATTTATGGCAAAGCGGACATATCTTGCAGTAATATTTTTGCCGAATAAAATTTCCTGGGGCTCTTTTTGCACATTTGCTGAAAGGCCTGTTACCGCCTTTTCGTAATTAACCCCGTCCTTACTTATCTCAACGTCGAAATCTGACCATACGCCGTTGATATTTCCTTCAGCATCCACTCTTGTGTGATAAACTATTCCGCTTAAGGTTACTTCGTTTCCGAAATCTAAATCAAAGTTAACGGGAAACTTATCCTTATCATCGGGATGAGAGTGCCAGGAGGTATCCGTCTTTCCGTCAACGGCTTTTGATGCCGCATTAAGGTCTCTCCATACGCTGGAGGCAGAAGCCTTAATCGCTTCTTTGTTAACCGAAGTTCCCGCATTTACGGGCGCTGCCGTCTGTGCGCCTGCTTCGTTGCCCTTCATAAATTCAAGTTCAAGGCAGGTTGCATAGCCCTTGCTTCCCTCGTTTATGGTAAAGCGCATATATTTTGCACTTACGCTTTTTCCGAAAGGAACATCCTGGGGTTCCTTCACAGCACTAACAGAAAGCCCCGTTACCGCTTTTTCAAAGTTTACACCGTCATTACTTATTTCAACGTCAAAATTTGTCCATACGCCGTTGATGTTTCCTTCAGCATCAACTCTCGCATAATAGCGGATTCCCGATACTGCCTTTTCGCTTCCGAAATTGACATCCAGTGTAACGGGGAACTTATCCTTGTCATCGGGATGAGAGTGCCAGGAGGCATCCAGCTTTCCGTCAACGGCTTTCGATGCTGCATTAAGATCTCTCCACACGCTTGAAGCAGAGGCTGTCATACCGTCTTTATCAATAAACTCTTCTGCAAAGGAAGTAACCGAAAATGCCATTAAAAGGGCAAGTACAAGTGTTAATATTTTCTTCATCATTACCCCTCCTTAATTAAAATGGCTTAATACGGCTTTTGCCGCATCAACGTTTGCCGTTCTCTGACTTATGGCAAAGGCGCCGTCGCCAAGATCCGATATGCTCCATCCGAAGCACTCAGAAAGGATTGTAAGAGGAACATAAACCACTCCGTCAACTGCCTTAGTGGGATTTGTAAGCGCCTTATCCTCACCGTCAATTGATGCCGTATATGTTCCGAGATAGGTGTAAATCCACTGATAGTCCGTTATCTCGTTATTTGTAAGCTCGTGGGTTTTTATGTAAATTACATTCTTTTTATAGTCATATGTTGCCTTTGTTTCGCCCCATCCCATAATGTCATCAAGAGCTACAAGGGGAACATACAATGTGCCGTTTTCCGAAAATGCTTTTACTTTTGTATCCTGTTCGTAAACATTCATCTTGGCACCGTCAACTATCATTTTATTGCTTCCCGCCTTAAGTACGGTGGTATCGGAAAGAGCCCCTCTTTCTTCCTTCGTTAAAGCTTTGGCGGGAATTTCGGTATAAAGATAGTTAAATCTTCCAACCGGGGCGGAGTTTCCTTCTGTGTAGAAAAGAAGTAAATCGCCGCCACATACGATATTGTCGGTAATTTTGAATTCAAAATCGACCACATCACTTTCACCGATTAATGCTTTTGAAACCTTTATGATAGCTGTATCACCGAGGATTTTTATTTCAGCGTCGCCGATGTCTGAAAGAGAATAGTCTTTTCCGTTAAACTCGGAAACCTTGCCCTTGCCGGACACGTTTACGGCATAGTCATAGCCTTCCCAGCCTGTAGCACAGTTTCTGTCGGCATTGATGTAAATGTTCATAAAGCCTATCTTTGTATCATCAAC
>JAUNRD010000428.1 GCA_030535815.1 Clostridia bacterium | reverse complement strand
TTCATCGGCCTGTGCATGTTTTTCATCATCTTCTATCTGGGAGGGCAAATTAAGCTCCCATTCTATAGCCTTGCACTGTTCGGGCCATTTTTCTTTAACCTTTTCGTAGCTGTCACGGAGCATGGAAGCATAACATTTTTTGCTGAGACTTCTGTCGTCTTCCCAATCGTCAAGAGCTTTATAATAGCTGAGAGCTACTGTCATATCTGCGGCATAATCTGTGCATTCATTTTTCATCCATGTATGCTGGCGGAGCAGATGGACAATGCAGTGGCTTGAGCCGCACTCTTCCTCCGGTTCATAAAGAGAGGAGAGCAGAAGGGTCAGAAAGGTCAGGTCATAGCTGAGACTGAGCCGGGAACAGAAACCGTGTTTTTCTCCCAGACGGTGGCACAGTCCACAATAGGCAGAGCGGTATCGGAGTTTCTCTAACTCAGTGAGGGCGTCTGTGTTGGCAAGTACATGTCCGAACATTCTGCACCTCTCAGGTTTTCCTTGTCATCTCAGCGTGACACCTGCGGCAGCTGATCCTGACTACTCCCTTTCCTTTGGGCACGCGCATGACTGCTTTACATTGTTTGCATCGGAAGTATTTGTAGTACTTTCTATCCCTCCACCTGCGCTTTTGAAGTGAAAGCCAGCTTTTGACCGAACCAATGGCACCCATATATTTCTCCCGCTCTTCACGGCGTTTATATATGTTCTTTGAGTAGCTGCGAAATATTGACCAGAGCATTAGCAACAGCGCAACAGTGTTGAATATACTGTATTTCGTCAGGGCTGTAAGCAGCATTAAAGCTACCGCAACCCATAGCACAGCCCTGCTAAGTTCGTCCATGCCGTAACGCCCCTGCATCCATATCCGCATTCTTGAACCAATACTTTGGAGCCAATCTTTCATTTCAATTCCTCGCTTTTATCATAATCCCGCCAAAAGCTCTTTACTTTTGCTGTCTTCGTTTATATTTCTTCTGGACATCTGTACTGTGCCTATATATTTTCACACAAAAATAAACCGAAGCTAAACTGAATTTGATATTTTATGTTTGTTTACAGTTTCTTCTTAATTTTTACAACAAAGAAAGCGGCGGATACCCTTATTTAAGGATATCCGCCGCTGAGTATGTGGAATTTATTCCATAATATCTGCTGTGACTACAGGTTTGGGTAGGCTTACAGTAAAAACATTATATCCATTTTGACTGTCTACGCTTACACGGCCGTTATGAAGCTCCGTTATACGTTTTACTATAGCAAGACCTATACCGTTACCTTGGCTCGAATGTGATTCATCTCCCTGATAAAATTTATTGAAAATCTTTTTCCTGCTTTCTTCCGGTATCTCTCTTCCTTCGTTTGCAATGGAAACACATATACTGTCACAGCTTTCGGTAACTGTCAGCTTAACTTCACCGCCCTCCGGCGAAAATTTAATGGCATTGTCGATAAGATTTATCCATACCTGCTTCATAAGTTCTTCACTTGCATAAACTGTATGCTCATCAAACTCCAAGCTCAGCTCGATATGTTTCTTTTCCCATTTGCTCTCCAACACCAGCACACATGTTCTTAGCTGCTCCGACAGATTATACTCAGAAAGATCACTCAAAATGGTTTGGTTTTCAATCTTGGTCAGATTAAGTACGTTTGTAGCCATGTAAGAAAGACGAATTGATTCTTCCTCAATTATTGCAAGATACTCGGCTTTTTGCTCATCACTAAGATTTCCACGCCGTAAAAGCTTTGCAAAACCGGTAATAGATACTATCGGTGTTTTAAATTCGTGGGAAAAATTGTTTATAAAATCTGACCTCAGCATTTCCGTGTTTTCAAGTTCTGTAGCAAGGATATTAAAAGTGTCGATGAGTTCGTTGCCCACAGCCCGTTTCCCGATTATTCTTCCCATGTCAATCCGAGCCTTATAATCACCCTGTGCAAGCTTTCTCATGCCGTTGATCAAGGAGTTTATAGGGTTGAGTGGAATGCGGATAACTGCCACAGTCAAAGCAGTGCCAATAAACAGGCTCAAACCCACCATAAGAAGAATTGCTCTTCCCGAGCCAAGCTCCATCTGTCCATCCGGAATGAAAATTCCCCAACGATTGAACATATAAACAA
>JAUNRD010000427.1:866-2130 GCA_030535815.1 Clostridia bacterium | reverse complement strand
ACTTCATCTCCGAGGACAATGAGAAGATCTCTAACGAGAACATTTACAAGGCGGACAGCCGAGATCCGGATGCCACAAAGCGGATCTTCCGGATGCGGTTCACCTTCAAAAATAAGAAATACGACAAGGATAAGCAGTATTACCTTGTCGCCTATGATGATACAACCGGCCTCGAAAGCTTCCGCCATCCGGTCATTATGGACCTGGCCTTTGCGGATGATTTCGGATTTGGTTTTTAGCACGATGAGGAAAAATGTAACGTATGGATTTTGAAAACCTGGCTACGGCAGCGGTTAAGGAAAGCATAGCTCTTACAGCTACGATGTCTCCGTTTATTAACGACGGTGACAAGGAACCTGTATGGGATGGACACATTTACATCTTTGCGGATAAGGCTAAGAGAAAAGAAAATATTAAAAAGGTGCCGGTTCAGGTTAAAGGCAAAAAAGCAAAGGATCTGAATCAGGATGTAATTAGCTATTCTTTGGGAGTTTCTTACTTACAGGATTATTTAGATGACGGAGGAGTTTTTTCTTCGTAGTATATATAAGCCATTCCGGAAGGGAGAAACAGATTTATTATGCTGCGTTGCTTCCTATTAAACTTCGTCTTTTACTGTCAGATATTAAGGATAACCAAAAGACGAAGAGTTTTGAATTAAGAAAATTTCCAACGGATAACAATCGGAAAACAATGATTCTCTTGAATTTCTACGAGAATATGCAGAAACAGACGAGCTTTCGCCATGCAAAGTTATTATCGCAGGAGGAGTTGTTTGAGCAAGGAAAATTAGAAAGCATTACATTCTCTGTAACGAGTTACGGGAAGAAGCCAGATGATATACGCGATTTGATTTTTGAGGTAGATGATCTATACATGTACGCAAATATCAAAGGCTCAGTAATTCCTCAACCGCTGAAGGAAATGCCTATTTCAGTTCATATGGCTGAGGATATATATAGAAATATCAGCGTAAAAGGGTATATATATTACAGTCAATTTCGCCGAATAAAGTCGAAGGGGCAGATAGAACTGGTTATTGGCAAAAGCGTTCATATAAGGTTGATTGAAAAAGATCAGAATTTAAAAATAGACTTCAAACCGACCACCATTCTTGAAGAAGCGCTAATAGACATTCCTTTTATCCTTGCGATTGCAGAACATCATCAGATAGAAATTGGTGAAGTTCCAATTAATCTTGATGGAATAGGTTCCTTATACACGAAAGAACGCGTTTTAGACCTTTCTGCTGCGTTGGATTATT
>JAUNRD010000427.1:0-856 GCA_030535815.1 Clostridia bacterium | reverse complement strand
ATTACAGGCACCTTGAAAAACTCTTTGATCGGCTGCATATGACAAAAAACTGTGATATTGCACACTTTAATGATGAAGACCATAAAAACTCAGAAAGGCTTTATGATGCTTTATTTGAGGGAAAACGAATTCCCGGTTTGAAGAAGGATATTCCTTATGTGGCATTACTTGACTATGCTGACACAAAATTAGCATTGATATTTAAACCGACAGAGGATCCTGGCACTTATGATATTGCGGATTTCTTTGCAGATAATTCGTATGAACTATTCCGAATGGGGGAGAATGGCGAACGGTTTACGGCATCAAAATATATGAATCTTACCGCAGACAATTTCCTTGAACTAGGGAATGTGGACTATGAAGACATTATAGATTCTTTTCGGTGCTATATAGATGAACCGTATTGTACGGAGGACGCAACACAGTTACTTCTTCAAATTATTCACGCCTATGACAAGAGCCAAGATAAGCGGAAAGATATTTTGGAAAAGGCCGAGAATATGGCCAATTGGCTTTTAAAAGAAGAAAATCCATATAGTGATTCTACTGTAATGAAACTGAATTTTATGCAGATTCAAAAGCGTAAGCGTGGCTTTACAGAAGATGAGAAGGTGGAACTTGTAAGTATTGCAGAGGGATACGGTTCGGTTGACGAAAAGCAAGCTGTTTATCATAAAATAGGCGCAAATTTGCTGCTTGATAACCAGATGTCTGCAGAATTTTATTTTAAGAAACTGAGCGACGAGGAGAAGAATCAATTTAGGCAATATCCTATATGGAGATTCAATAAATTTGATACGAATGAAAGTGATTAATCATTTGGTTACGACGATATATCTAATGATTAATGGTA
>JAUNRD010000426.1 GCA_030535815.1 Clostridia bacterium | reverse complement strand
TCAATTTGTCGTCCTTGAAAGGCGTCAGCCTTACTTCGTCCTCCGCATTGAAATTGCACTAGATTTTCCTGCGTTTATGCGATAAAATCCCTGTAGAGTATAGGCGTTTTTGCAAAACGCCGACACTCATAGGAATTTTTGAGCAAAAATCTTACCCTCGATGGGTATAGATTTTTACTCATAGGTCGAAGAGCTTAAAACCATTTAATTTTGATGGAAGACAAAGAAAATTCAAAAATAATACTGGCGTATATTTGCAGAATTTTCTGCAGTATTACGCGAAATTTATGTTTTTAAGCCTTATGGGGTTTGAATCCCCTCGGCTTTAAAGGAGGATTATTATGAAAATAGGTTATTTGCCGCTTTATATAAAACTTTATGATGATATCGGTGCAAAGCGTGCCGTTATGCAGAAATTTTACGAGGATACGACCGAAATTTTCCGCGAAAAGGGACTTACGGTTGTTACATCGGATTTTTGCCGTATAGAATCCGAATTTAAGGAAACCGTTAAAAGATTTGAGGATGAAAAGGTTGACGCCATTGTTACCTGGCACGCGGCATATTCTCCTTCTCTTGAGTCAATTGAGGTTCTTGCTAATACAAACCTTCCTATTATAGTGTTTGATTCAACGCCCACAAAGGTGTTTGATCAGGATGCGATACTTCAAGGCGCAGTAAGCTGGAATCATGGCATTCACGGCGTTATGGATATGTGCAGTATGCTTAAAAGATACGGAAAGCCCTATGCGATTGCCGCAGGTCATTATCTTGACGGCGAGTGCATCAACCGTGTTATAGGCTTTGTTAAAAGTGCCGTTGCGGCAAGAAAGCTTAAGGGAATGAAGGTGGGCCTTGTGGGCGGTGCCTTCAAGGGGATGGGCGATTTTGCGGTTGACCCTGCCGAACTTAAGGAACGCTTCGGAATAACCGTTGAAAATGTGGATAAGGCATATCTTGCAGGTTTGGTTTCGGATATAACAGAAGAGGAAATTGAAAAATAACTTGCAAACGACCGCAGGATGTATGACTTTGCCGACAATATTGTTACTGAGGAATACAGACCCTACACAGCATCCTGCCTTGCTCTACGTAAGGCTGTAAAGGAAAAAGAATATGATGCGTTTTCCGTTAACTTCTTGGATGTTGAAGGAATTGGAACAATGCCCTTTACAGAAGCCTGCAAATCAATGGAAAAGGGCATAGGCTATGCAGGGGAGGGCGATGCCCTTACGGCATCGTTTACCGGTGCGCTTCTTGCCGGATACCCCGAAACAAGCTTTGTTGAAATTTTCTGCCCGGTATGGACGGAGAATAAACTGTTCTTAAGCCATATGGGCGAAATGAACTACCGCATAATTGAAGGAAAGCCTTACCTTGCAAGAACAGGCTCAGCATATGTCAAGGGTGTTATGCCTTATGCAGGCTATTCCTGTATGAAGGCGGGCAAAGGGGTCTATGTGAATATCAGCCGCGACAAGGATGACTATCAGATGATTATAACTCCCTGCGAAATGGTTTGTGAGGAAGAAGCTAAAAAGAAAACTGTTATGCGCGGATGGATGAAGCCGGAAGGTGATATAGGAAAGTTTCTTGAAAACCTCAGCAAAAACGGTGCAACACACCACAGCTCCTTTGTTTACGGTGCAACAGTGGAAGAGCTGGAATTTTTCGCAAAGCTTCTTTCTATAAAGACTGTTGTAATATGAGGGGCACTGTTATGAAATATCTTATTGGTCTTGATATAGGAACCTCCGCCGTAAAAGGTGTCCTTATGACAACTGAGGGTGTTGTCACAAAAACGGCATCTTCTCCTTTTATATATGAAAGGCTTGAAAACGGCGGCGTAGAAATAGAGGCGGATAAATATGTCGAAGCTTGCTTTTGGGCAATAAAGGAGCTTGCAAACGATGTTGACGGCGAAATATACGGAATTTCGGCTTCTTCCGCCAGCGGTAATCTTTTAATTCTGGATAAAGATAATAAGCCTGTAACACCCATATATAACTGGCAGGATAAAAGGGTTACAACGGAGTCTGAGGAAATATTGGGAGATATAGATAAAGATGAGCTTTATAAAAAAATCGGCTGGCCATTTTCCGGAAAGACTTTTCCTCTGGCACTACTGTGCT
>JAUNRD010000049.1:8354-9486 GCA_030535815.1 Clostridia bacterium | reverse complement strand
CTCTTCCGTCTTCTGTTAATCCCCACTTGGTCTGGGGATAGTTCTGAAGCCAGTTCCATGCGCCTGTGGGCTCACTGTCGCCTGCGCCTCTGTAGCCGTTATAGCGGAAGGTGAACTTATCTATGATATCTTCCATAATATCGTTTCTCGAAAAGTCTTCTCCGGGCTTGAAGCTGCTTTCCGGCGAAGGTGTCATAAGAAGATACTTACCGTCAAGCTGATACCATATATCGGCATAAGCTTCTTCTCTTATTATGCTTAAGTAAACCGCCTGACAGAATCTTTCTCCTCCGCCCCAGGGACCGAGGGCGGAAAGCTCTGGAACGTCAACACCGTCCTTCTTGGCATCCAAAAATGCATCAAGAAGCACTTCCATTGAATTCCAGAAAACAACCTGTCCGTTGGACCAGTCAAAGAGAAGGAAGTCAACCCCCGCTGCAGAAAGCATTTCTGCGTGACGGCGGTAAACCCAATAATCTCTTGAATGGTAGTAGCCAAAAAGGGGCTCACCCCAGTAATATGCACCGGAAATACCATTTGATTCGGGCCAGGCGGGATGGTCATAATCATCCTTTGCATCGGGGTACTTTTCAATAAGCTTTTCCTGAAGAGTTACAACGCTTTTGGGCACTCCGTTAAGTCCGAAATTAACCCAGTAGAAAATGCCCACATCGTGAAGCCCTTCCTTTACGGGACCTGCTTCTTCATAGCCTGCCAGTTTTCTGCCCAAAGCATCGGTTCCTGTCCAGGTAGCGGAAAAATCGTCAACGAT
Source organism: Clostridia bacterium (assembly GCA_030535815.1). GTDB lineage: Bacteria > Bacillota > Clostridia > CAKSNL01 > HGM11501 > HGM11501. Next base: position 8,714 of record JAUNRD010000049.1, on the reverse strand, counting down.
AGCTGAATCCGGAACAACAGGAACAGTCGGGGCTTCTTCTTTTGAGAGAATAACATCCTTTATGTAAATTTCCTGGTCGGAAATATATGTGGTCTGAATATAAAGCTTTACCTTTCCGCTTACGGGATATAAAAGGTTTCCGGAATAAACCTTGTCCTTTGAATCCATATCGTGAACGGAAATATAGCCCACACAGTCCCCCTCTAAGGGATCTCCGATTCTTATTCTGAAGGTTTCGCCGTTTTCGCTTGAAACAATTTTGCAGTCGGCAACTAAAGATATCGACTTAACTCCCGTCATATCTACATCTGCCCATCCTATATAGGCGCTGTTTTTAAGCCTTACGCCCTTTTCTGTTTT
>JAUNRD010000049.1:475-8344 GCA_030535815.1 Clostridia bacterium | reverse complement strand
CAAACTTAGTCTCATCAAGTTTCTCGTCTGCTTCAGCTGTATGGCTTAATGTTTGTGCAATAATTACGAGTGAAAAGAGGATGCATAAGATTTTTTTCATATTTTATCCTTCCCTTCTTATTTTCTTTATAAGCTTAATTTCAGTATATCACATCAAAAACCAAAATTATATATAAAATCGTACACGTTTTAACAAAAAATTATAAAATCGTACACTCATGTTGTAATTTATATAATTTTCTGTATTTTATTATAATGCATTTTCGCACTCTTAGCAATAGCTGAAATACCCCAAAATATGCACAAAATAATTTTAAACCTTGCAATGCGGAAGAAATAGCTATATAATGTAAAAAAGCACTTTAAAGGGAGAAATATTTATGTATATAAACAGAGCGGAAGAAGGCTATTCAAATATAGAAGATTTGTCAAGACCTATTAAAATCAATTGCTGCGGTCACTTTATCGTAGATTCTCCCCCCGGTATAACAACCGAGCATCCCGAGGGCAGACGCGACTATCAGCTTATATACATTGCCTCGGGCAGGGGACATTTTTATTTCGACGGGGTTGAACACGTTGTAACCCAGGGGCATATGATTTTATTCAGGCCCCATGAACCTATGCAGTATTATTACTACCCTGATGACAAAACCGATGTTTACTGGGTGCATTTTACAGGAAGCGAGATTGCATCTCTTCTTAAGCACTATTCTCTCCCTGAAAGCGGAAACATATTCTACACCGGCGTTTCTCCCGATTATCAGTGGATATACCGCCAGCTGATACGAGAGCTTCAGCTTAAGCGCACAAACTTTGAGGAAATGCTTTCTCTTTTATTAAAGCACATACTTCTTGTCATAAACCGATACATTAAGGAGAGCAACACCCCCGGAAGTGATATGGTAAACGAAATTGAGCGGGCAGTTTCCTATTTCACGGAAAACTATCCCAAGGATATAAATATCGAAACTTATGCAAGGGAGCGTAAAATAAGCAAAAACTGGTTTATACACTGTTTCAGGAAAATTATGAAGGTAACTCCCATGCAGTACATTTTATCCCTTCGCATTTCCGCCGCCAAAGCTTATCTTGAAAGTACAGACAAAAATATAACCGAGATTGCCTTTGCCGTAGGCTATGATAACCCATTATACTTTTCAAGGCTGTTTAAGAAGTTTACGGGGCTTTCTCCAACAGAATACAGAAAACACAGGCAGGATTAACCTGCCTGTGTTTTTTACTGTTCGTTTGTAATTGTAATAGTCTGAGTTTCGCCATCCCATAAAACAGTATACCCAAGATGCTCTGAGCAGAATCTTAAAGGAATGAATGTTCTTCCTTCGACAATTCTCGGTTCCTGATTTAGAGTGTATCTCACTCTTCCGTAGCGGCCGCCCGTTACATAAACGATGTTGTTCCATATCTGAAATTCTATCTTCATCAATGAATTTTCAACGATTATGGACTGGTTTTTGTCAACCCATTCGATTTTGGCGCCCATTTCCTCAAGTAATCCTCTTAGGGGAATAAGAGTGTAGCCTTCATCAATGAAGGGGGAAACGTCAAGGGTTACTTCCTTTGTCTCAGCTCCCTTTGTAACCTCAATTACGGGAGATCCTATTTTAAGGACATATTTTTCAAAATTGCTTTTCTGGCTGTCCTTATAATCTTCTGATGACTGATAGAAGGTAACTTCCGCGCAGGACGCCTTGTTTGTATAGCCTTCCACAATTTCAAATTCCACATAGCGTGCTTTTACGGGATTATCAAACTTTACGTTTTTAACCTTTGTGCTTCGCTCAAAGCTGTGGTTTTCAAGGGCAAGCCCGTAATTTTCGCCGTCCTGGCTTACCCATACGTTGAATAAATCCCAGTTTCCGTGAAAGTCCTCACTCTGCCTCGGTGCCACATCAAAGGAGTCTATGCTATATTCTCCCCCAAGGTCAATTGTCAGAACGAAGGGTGCTTTTGCTCCCGTTGCAGTTTGCCAGAAGCCTACCATAGTTTCGTCAAGCACGCCTTTCGCATCGTGATTAAGCCAGAATTCAGGCGGGTTTGCCGTTGCCGTCATATTTTCTTTCGGTATTTCGTACACGGCAATTTCATCGTAAATTTCGGTGTATTCTGTAAGACTTACGGTTTTCTTTGCGGGGTTTGACTTATAGAAGTCGATTTCCGCACAGCTTCCGTAACCGCCCACGCCTTCGATAATTTCATATCTTATACGCTTTGCTTTTATGTTTGCGGCAAACATCTTCATTTTTTTGCCGTTATCCTCGTCCGCTGTGCCTTCTTCAATCAAAACCCAGTCATCCGAGTCATCTATGCATCCGTAAATTGCATATTTGGTGGGATTACCCGCCTCTCCGTCAGGTCTTGTTGTAAACTCAACGCCTGAAAGCTCCCTTACTTCGGGGAAGGTTATATCTATATGGTGAGGCGGAAGGTCTCTTGATACAATTATGGAGCCTTCGTTTTTATAGTCTGAGTGCCAGTAATTTACATAGTCACCGTCGATGGGGCGGCGCATATATGCCTCATCCTTCACTTTGGAGCCTGAAAGCTTTACTTCCCAGGCACCCTTACCTGTAAGATAGGTACCGTCATCACCCTGGACATCGTCCTTGTTGGATGCAGAAGCTCCTGCATCTTCTTTTTTGGTATCAGAAGACGTACTTTCGTTTTCCGCTGTGGAGCTTTTATAGTCCTTTAATGCTACGGTCTTCTTTGATACATCACTCACCATAAACTCAATTTCCGTACAGGATGCATAACCGTCTACGCTGTCATTTATCTTAAAGCGTACCTTTTTTGCAGTTACGTTGGAATTAAGGAGTGCTTCTACCTGCACTGCTCCCTTTACTGCCGTTCCCGACTCTAAAAATACCCAGGTTTCGGAATCGTCGGAGCTTCCGTATACAGAATATTTAAGGGGATTACCCGCTGTACCTGTCACACGGTTTACAAATACAACGCCGGAGAAGGTTCTATCTTCGGGGAAGGTTATATCCACAAAGTGAGGAGGGTTAACCTTTCCTGTAATAGTACTTCCCTCGTTGGTGTAGTCTGTGTGCCAGTGCTGTTCCATATCGGTATCTATGGGGCGGCGGATATATGCATCTGTCTTTACCTTGGAGCTTGAAACGGTAACATCCCAGCTTTCCTTACCTGTTAAATACTTTCCGTCATCGCCCTGGGTTGCCCCTTCTTTTCCTTCGGAAGTGAGGCTTTCTGCCTCTTTGGATGCAGAAGGCTTTTCTGTATTTTCCGCTGCCGCCGCTTCGGTGTCTTTTACATCGCCTTTCAGCATTATAATTTCTGCGGCGGTGCAATAGCCGTTATTTGCCGCAGTAACGTTAAACTTCATTGACTTGTAGCTGCCTTTTTCAATGGCTCTGTCCGCAGTTGCACGGCTTTTTGCAAGGTCGTATGTCACTTCCCTTAAAAGCTTGTATTCGCTTCCGTCTGCACTTGCGTAAATTTCAACCTTTTCCCATATACCGGAGGTTGAATCCACGTTATTTTTCTGACGGGGAACATATCTTACGCCCGAAATTTCAAGAGCTTCGGGAAATTCTATTATGATTTCGTAGGGTGGGTTATCGTGTCCTACCACCTTTCCGTCCTCAACATAATATTTTGAATGCCAGTAGGTATTAATATCGCCGTCTATCGCCTTTGTGATGTCGTTAAAAGCTCCCATTATGCTTTCTGTCGTAATCGTCCAGCCTGTTGTATCCGTATAGGCTTCTGCCGCATAGGAAGGAAGAACGAAAAGCATTGATGCGTTGATGCTTAAAGCAAGTAAAAATGCAAATATCTTTTTCATCATATTCCCTCCCTCTTAAAATTCAGATGCTGCAGTTTTAACTGCATTTACATCTATTTCGTGGCTTGATACAGAGAATATATCTCCTTCATTATACATCTTCCAGCCGAATACGTCACAAACATAGGTTAAAGGTACATAGCAAAGTCCGTCTTTCACTATCACGGGTGCTGTCAGGGCAGCCGCTTCGCCGTTTATTCTTACTTCGTTTGAGCCGATGGTGGTGTAAGACCAGATGTGGTCAGTAATTTCAAAGTTTTTAAGGTTGAAATTTTTAAGGAAGAACATATTCTTTGACGCCCTATACTCCATCTTTGTTTCGCCGTCGCCAAGGATATATTCAAAGGCAATTGCAGGAACATAAAGTGTTCCGTTTTCCATAAAGGCAGAAACTCTTGTATCGGCATCGTAAACATAGGTTTTTCCGCCGTTTACAAACATTTTGTTGCTTCCCGCCTTGAATACGGAGGTGTCGGAAAGGTTCTTTCTTGTTTCTGACGAAAGGCTCTTTTGCGGAATTTCTGTGTAAAGATAGTTAAATCGTCCCATGGGAGCAACGCTTCCGAATTCGTAAAATCTTAAAATGTCGCCGTTTTCAAAGGCGTAGTCAGCCCACTTGAATTCAAGGTCAGCCTTATCGGTTTCACCTAATATGCCCCTCGGAATCGAAACCGTGTAAACGTTTCCTTTTATATTTGAAGTTGCATCCGCTATCTTTACCCAAGCACCGTCCTTGCAGGTTGCGATTTCACCCTTGCTCGTTACATTAACGGAGATGTCATAGCCTTCCCAGCCTGTTGCCCGGTTTCTGTCAACATCAATATAAAGGTGCATAAAGGAATCATTGTCCTTTATATTCTCCTCGCACGCAGCCATAAAGTAGAAATAATCTTTATCACGGGCAACCTTGCTTCTTCTTATAACATTTGAAAGCTTTGATGTAAATACATATTTTTCGCCGGTGTCGCCGTTAGTAAGGCCCGTTGCATTTCTTTCATAGCCGCCGTCGATGTTGATAAATTCGGGGGCAACAGCATTCCACTGACTTGCATCACCGCTTACATTGATTGTTACCTCTCCGCTTGCAAGCGGTGCAGGGCGAACGCCCTTATATTTTCTTATGTAGTCAACCAGTATGTTGTAGTAGCCGTCCTTAAGTACGCCTGCAGACGGCTCAAAATCACGGCTGTTTTCATCGTCAAAGGTGTCAACAAATGAATTTTTAAATCCGGAATATTCTGAGTTTCTTACCGCTGTCCATTCGTTCCAGCCGTCAATCATAACCATGGCAGGATTAAGTGCCAGGACTCTTGACATCTGCTCGCGGAAGAAGTATCCCATATGCATAGCTTCCGGTCTGTAGTCTTCGCCAAATCCCTCGGTGTAGCTTCTTCCCTTTGTGTAGGGATCGGAAAATACGCCTGTCTTTTCAAACATAAATACATAGGACTGATTTATTCCCGTACCTGCCGATACACTTTCAACTCTGCCGTCCGCCATTTTACCGTAGGCAGTCTGAGGATACTGCATAAGCCAGTTCCATGCTTTTGCATCCGAATATTCCCCACCGGTTCTCGATCCGTTTGCCCTGAAGGTAAAATATTCAAAAATTTCTTTAAGAAGTGCATCGTTTTCAGGGTCCTCTCCTGTTACAAAACTCGAAAGCGTATCAGGATTGGTTGAGCCGAACATAACGGGCTTTCCTTCCCACTCATACCAGAGGTCGTTATATTTTTCTGCCTTGAAATAGTTAAGGTAAAGGCACTTAATCTGAGCAAGTCTCGCCTCATAGTCTCCGCTCCAGGAGGAAAGACAGCTTACACCGGGCACGTTAACGCCTGCCTTTTTTGCATCGTAAAATGCGGAAAAGAGGGTATTTGTCTGAGTTACAAAAGCGCTTCCGCCGTTGGAAAAGTCAAAGAAAATGGCGTCCACTCCCGCATTTGCCAGCATTTCCGCGTGACGGCGGTATACCCAGTATTCATTGCTTGTGTAAAAGCCGAAAAGAGGCTTTGCCCAGAAATAGTTTCCGTTGGTATCCCACACATCGCTGTAAAAATTTTCCTTTTCCGAAGGATGAGCTGCAATTATCTCGGAAGGGATTCTTGCATTATGAATATCCGTCACCGTCCAGTTCCAGTAAAGCATACCAACCTCGTGAAGGCCTTCCTTTACTTCGCCGACTTCTTCATAGTCTGCTATTTTTCTTCCCATATGGTCAGTTCCCGCCCAGGTATCGGAGTAGTTATCAATTATCGCCGAGTCAGGTACCGCTACATAGGTATTTTTAACAGTATCTTCCGACAGAATAATTTCCTTCACGGCGATTGTGTTGTTCCCGCCATAGGTTCCCACAATATAAAGGTCGTGTGTGCCCGAAGTTTCTTTTATGTTGGTTGAGAAAACACCGTCTGTTAAATTGCCCTCGTTAAACACAACATACCCAAGGCACTCACCCTTTTTGGGATCGTCAATTCTTAATGCAAAAGCTTCCCCGTTTGCACCGCCGATAATTACGGAATCACCCTTTATGGATATGCTCTTTATCCCGGTTAAATCCACATCGGAAAAGGCAATATATTTTTCCTTGGCAAAGCCTTTAACAGCATTTTCCGATGCAACAACTCCGCTGCTTTTTGAAAAGGACACCGCACTTAAAGTTTTGTCCGCTGCAAAGGAAGTCACAAGGGACAGTGCCAGAATTAAGGCAAGTGTCAGGCAAGTCAATTTTTTCATAAAAATCCTCCTTAAAATATTGACAAGTACATTTATTTAATTATATAATACCTTTAATAAATCTTTAAGTCAACTAAAATATTGTGCATTTTTACTGTAAAATACAAAAATATTGTCATTTTGAAAGCGGGGCTTTTTATGGAATTTTATCAGGTTAAATCCCTGTGGCCTGAAAAGAAAGGCTTTTCCCTTTACAGACCGAAAATAAAGGATGAATATATATTTCTGCACTTTCTGACACCTGCAAAACTCTGCATCAGCGGCGAATACCTTGATGTAAAGCCGGGCGGATGCGTAATCTATGCTCCGGGCTCCTCGCAGGAATTTTCTTCCCCCGATACAGAGCTTTTACACGACTGGTTTCACGTGTCGCCGGATTTTTCTCATTTAATGGAAAAGTATGGAGTTATCCCGGGGAAAATGTACTATCCCGAAAGTGCCGAAATAACAGAAATAATAAGAGAAATTGAGCTTGAATGCCTTACTCTTCCACCATATTTTGAAAATTCTGTAAAACTGCTTTCCGAAAAGCTTGTCATAGCCCTTTCCCGAAGCGAAACTTCACCCGTTAATCCTTCCACAAGGTCAGATCTTCACAAAAAGCAGTTTATCCATGCAAGAAGCACCATTCATATGGACTATAAGCACGACTGGAGCATAGAAGAAATGGCGGACCTGGTTCACTTAAGCCCTTCGCGTTTTTTCACACTTTACAAAAGTATTTTCGGAACCTCTCCGAAAGATGATTTATTAAAATCCCGCATACAGCATGCCCAAATGCTTCTGTCCCAGGGGTATTCCGTAAGCGAAGTATCTGCACTTTCGGGCTTTTCCAACCAGTATAATTTCATAAGGCAATTTAAGAAAATAACCGGCAAAACTCCGGGCAAATATAAAAAGGATTGAATGCTATCGCATTCAATCCTTTTTTCATATACTTTTTATGCTTCGTTTCCGCGCATAGTGTCGTTTTCTTTTATGTGTTCTATCGGTTTTCCGACATTTATAAGTCCGTTGTTATACTCAATTACTATGGTAGTTCTTGTATATATTTTTATTTAAAGAAAGTATATCCTGTTGACATAAATTTTTATAGGATATAAAATAAAAATATAAGGAGGAATACAATATGAAAATATTTAATTCTGTTACTGAATTAATAGGAGGAACACCTCTTTTAAAGCTTAATAATTTTAATAAAGAAAATAATGCCAGTATTTTTGCAAAGCTTGAATACTTTAATCCTGCAGGCAGCGTTAAAGACAGAGCCGCACTTAAGATGATCGAGGACGCCGAGAAAA
>JAUNRD010000049.1:0-465 GCA_030535815.1 Clostridia bacterium | reverse complement strand
TGATAAATAAAGCAGAGGAGGCAGGTAGATTAAAACCTGGCTCTGTAATAATTGAGCCTACAAGCGGAAATACAGGTATCGGTCTTGCTTGCGTTGCTATACCTAAAGGTTATAAGCTTATTTTAACTATGCCTGAAACCATGAGTATAGAGAGAAGAAATCTTTTAAAAGCCTATGGAGCAGAAATTGTTTTAACTGAAGGCTCAAAAGGTATGCAAGGGGCAATTGATAAGGCTAATGAGTTAGCAGATGAATATGAAAACAGCTTTATTCCTGGTCAGTTCGTAAATCCCGACAATGTTTTAGCTCATCTTGAAACAACAGGCCCTGAAATATGGGAGGATACTGATGGAAAGGTTGATATATTTGTTGCAGGGGCAGGAACAGGCGGAACTGTTACCGGGATTGGTAAATATTTAAAGTCTAAGAATCCTGACATTAAGGGTATTGTCGTTGAGCCTTTTG
>JAUNRD010000425.1 GCA_030535815.1 Clostridia bacterium | reverse complement strand
TAAACGGCATTTCTGTATGTATGCTTAATAATGAAAAGGCATTAAAATTAAAAGGTGTTTTAGAGCAGAATATGACAATAGAAGAGGTTGACTATAATATTGTTGTAAACGGCAATACCTGTTTACGCCATCCCACAGAAAAAGGAAAAAAGTGGGATAGATATATGGAGGCTTATAAAAACGACAAAATAGAAGACCTTGCCACAAGATACAGAAAGAGTAATGTCAAAGGAAGATTAAGATCAAAGATTAAATTGCTTATACCGTTAAAGTGGGTTGATGCAATCAAAAAACGTGTCTATGGCAGGTAAAAAGGAGGCGGATTTTTCGTGAAAAAAGATATTATTATATCGATACGCGGCGTATTTACGGATCAGGAAGAAGAAAACGACGATCTTGAACTTGTCACAAGCGGTCGATATTATGAGAGAAACGGCAAAAAATATATAGTTTATGAAGAAAGCGAAGTAACGGGCTTTAAGGAAGGCACTCAGACAATGCTGAAAATTGACGGAAACATTGTTACTATGTCACGAAGCGGCACCGAGGGTGGAAATACATATATGGTTTTTGAATCTGGTAAAACCCATATGGGCCACTATGAAACACCCTACGGAAGCTTTACCGTAAGCACCATTACAGACAAGCTGAAGGTGGATTTGGGAGAAACCGAGGGCGACATCAGAATCGATTATTTTGTGGACATCGACAATGTACCTCAGTCGGCAAATTCCCTTTCCATGTCCATCCGTGAAGCGTGATGAAGGGCGCAATTTCAAGCCTTGCAGAAAGGCTTAATATAAACATTCTTGCACTGAGAGAGCATAGAAGTGAAATTGGCTTCTATGCTCCTAATGTTGATACGAACATCTTTTTATTCCCCGGAATAACGGCAGAAAAGGACGGGATTTTTACAAATTTTTACCCTGAAGATACATGGTATGAAGCTTTGATAAAAAGCTATCTTGACTTAAAAATCCCCGCTTTTGAAAAGCCCTCTTTAAGAAGTGAATCGGTAAAAAGAACGCTTTTTGAATGTGCAAAATATTTTGGTGAGGAAATTAAGCTACCTGAAATAAAAGAGGCTTCTGGCTTTGACGGAATAACCTATAACAGCAAAGCACCAACTGATGCAATAACGGAAGAAAGAAGCTATGAAATGACGGACCCTGCCTTTTACCTCTATGCAGCATCGAAAAGGGCAGAAGGAGCAAGCGGAAAAGAGCTATCCTTAAGTAAAAATGGAAAGCGACTTTTAATCGCTATGGCATTTTTAGAAGCTGATATTAAAAGGTGTATAACCCGTCTTGATACATCAGTTTTGTATAAGCGTGCCAAAAAGTGTGCAGAATTTTATTTTGATTATTATTACGAGGGCGGCACAGACAAAAAGGAAAAAGGTCTTTTAAGCCAGGCATATTTTAATTTTTCTTCGGCAATTTTTTATTTATTTGGCTCAAATGCTTTACAAGACGACAGATTTATAGTATAATATTAAGATAAAATTACAAAGGAGAACTATCATGAAAAAGTTAATGCTCGGCAATCACGCCGTTGCGCGCGGTGCATACGAAGCAGGCGTAAAAGTTGCATCTGCTTATCCCGGAACACCCAGCACGGAAATAATGGAATATATGGCAACACTTCCTTGCCCTCACGTTGAGTGGGCGCCCAACGAAAAGGTTGCGCTTGAAACAGCAATCGGCTCAGCTATGGGCGGAGGAAGATCTGTCTGCGCTATGAAGCACGTTGGCTTGAACGTTGCGGCAGACCCCTTGTTTACAGCTACATATACGGGCGTAAACGCAGGCCTTTTAATCTGCGTTGCGGACGATCCCGGTATGCACAGCTCACAGAATGAGCAGGACAGCCGTAACTATGCAAAGGCATCCAAGGCTATTATGCTTGAACCCTCCGACAGCCAGGAGTGCTTAAGCTTTGCAAAAGAAGCTTTCGCTGTAAGCGAAAAGTTTGACCTTCCCGTAATTTTAAGACTTACAACAAGAGTTTCACATTCTCAGAGCCTTGTTGAAGTGGGCGAAAGGGAAGAATTTGAAAAAGAATACGTTAAAAACCCCATCAAAAACGTAATGATGCCCGCAATGGCAAAGCGCCGTCATCCCGTTTTGGAGGAAAT
>JAUNRD010000424.1 GCA_030535815.1 Clostridia bacterium | reverse complement strand
GCTGCTGTTTCCCCACCGATACAGAGTGCCCCAATATAGCCGAAAAACGTAATTCCACCGGCAAAGAGGCAAATCATAATTCCGTAACCGAAAACTTTTCTTAAAATATCAGAAATTTTCTTTGCAATTTTTTTCACGCCAATGCCTCCTTAAAGTCCCAATATCGGAAGCCATCCCATAAGAACGACAACCTGCATTACAAACTGAGCCGCTACCCACCAGAGGTTATTTTTAAATGTTTTCATAAAGTCAGATTCAGCCAAGCTCATTCCCGCATACATTCCAAGTCCTAAAGGAGGTGTTATTCCGCACATAACACCGCAGATGCAAGGAAGCATTGCCGCCACTAATATCGGGTTGCATCCCACTTTTTCAAGAACAATGATAAATACCGAACCGAAAATAACAACCAGCGATGAGCCCGGAATAACCATTCCCATAAAACAGGTTATAAGGCATACTGCCACAACTGTTCCGAATTTACCGAACTGCCATGCTGCTATTATATCCCCAAGCTCTTCCGCCACATTAAGGTCCGCAAAAAGAGAGCCTATCATATAACCGAATACGCAAACACCAATTGCAGGAGCTATGGACTTTACAGCGTCTCCGAACATCTTTGCAATATTGCCTGGTTTAACCAGGTTCTTATCCTTACATATAAGGCAAGCATATATCGACGAAATACCACCGATGAAAAGAAGAAGCGAACTTGAAAGATATTTTGCTCCATCTGCTCCCAGACGTGCTGTGAAGAAATTGTCTTTAAAAAGATAATCAAGCACAAAGGGTAAAAGTATTATAACAGGTAAAAACAGCCCCTGCCAACCTTCCTTTACGGTTTCCTTAAACGAAGGAATATCTTCTTTCTGCATAGGCTTAACTTTATAATATTTGCAAAAGGCCCATATCATAACTATTCTTTGCAAGATAAACCAAAAGGCTATTCCCCAAAGAATAATCCAAAACTGACCTGTTGTCATATCAGAATTCGGATAAAGTGCAAGGAAAGCACCCATTGCCGCCACAATATTTGAAGACGGAGGAATCATATTTCCCATATAGCTTGCATTACTTTCTATATTTGCAGCAAGCTCTGCAGGAAAGCCGGAACGCTTCATGGCAGGAATTGTTATTGCGCCGGTTGCCATAACGTTTCCCGGTCCGGAACCGGAAAGTGCACCCATAAAAGAGCTTGCAATAACTGCAGCATAGCCTGCTCCACCGGTTACACGACCGATAACAGAAAGTATAATTCCTATACAACTATCCACTATTTTTGTTTTCGTAAGAATCACCGACATGGCGACAAACGCAACCATTGAATAAAGAAGCGATGTGGATAAGGCACTGTCAATATAACCCCAAAGTTCACCCCATGTATTCGTAATCGCAACCAACAGCACAAAGCTTATAAGAACAGCTTCATAAATAGGTCGCCTCATAAGTGCAAACCAGATAACAATGACAAGAAGCATCAATCCCAGATAAATAAGTGACGAAGGCATTTTACCTCCCCTTTCTCTTAAAACTTTTTAGTTATAGATATTATATCTAACAAGTTATATTATACTCTATTTTCTTTATTTGTCAATATTTTTCTGAAAGCTCTTGAATTTTTTTTATTTTTGGATTATGATATTAATACATCTTAAAAGAAAGAGGTGTTTTATTCTGAACAACAAGCAGATAGAATATGCCATAGAGCTTTCAAAAACCTTGAATTTTTCAGCCGTGGCAGCAAATAAAAAAATATCTCAGCCAGCTTTAAGCAAACACATCTCCAATCTGGAAAAAGATTTGGGTGTTACGCTCTTTGACCGCAGCAAAAATCCCGTAGAACTTACGGCAGCAGGAGAATACTTTTTCCGTGAAGCAAAAGCACTTTTATATAAGGAAGAGCAGCTTTACCGCTCAATGAAAGACTTTTCAGACGGAACTAAGGGAAGCCTCAATATAGGAATCTCACCTTTCCGCTCTATGTATCTTCTATCCTCTGCACTGAAAAAAGTAAACGATGCATATCCGGATGTAAAAATCGTCTTGCACGAGGAAAAAAGTGATACATTAAGAGTCAAAGCCGCAGAAGGAAAATTCGATTTTGCCGTAATAAATCTGCCTGTTGACGAATCCGTGCT
>JAUNRD010000423.1 GCA_030535815.1 Clostridia bacterium | reverse complement strand
AGCGGAAAATAACAAGCCAAAACCGGCTTCTCCCTAAGAAGTACCGCCGAATGCAAGGCGGTTTTTTTATGTTAATTGGTTGACAAAGCATTTTCCCTCATGTTAAAATAAAATAGGAGAAAAATAATATTTGCATTTAAGTTTGAATTTTTGAAAAAAGTTCAAACTTAAATGCAACCTTTCCCGATTCTCGTTTGTATTATACATGAAGGGAGGAAATTCCTATGCAAAAAACGGCCTGCGCAGACGTTTTTAAGCATGATATGACCAATAAATATTTCGACACGGTATACCGACTGGCATTAAACCAGATGAAGGATAAACACATGGCTGAAGATGTAACCCAGGATGTATTCGTAAAATACATAAATGCCGATAACGAGTTTGAAAGCGAAGAACACGTTAACGCCTGGCTCATAAGGGTTACTGTAAATATGTGTAAAAATGTATTCAATTCGGCATGGTATAAAAAATCGGCTCCGCTTGAGGAAGATATTCCAACGGAAGAAAACGAAATAAGCGACTTATACGAAGAGGTATTAAAGCTTCCTAAAAAATATAAAGCGGTAATCCATCTTTTTTACTATGAGGATATGTCAATAGCTGATATTGCAACATGCCTCGGGGAAAAAGAATCTACCATAAAAAGCCAGCTTCACAGAGCGAGGGAAATGCTTAAAAAAACGCTGAAAGGAGGATGCGACTATGAATTTTAAGGAAAGCTATAAAAAGGCAAATGACGAAATTAAAGGGGACAGGGAGCTTCTTGATAAAATATTAAATACGCCGGTTAAAGAAAAAACGAAAATTACGCCTTTTGCATATAAGTTTGCATCCTGTGCGGCGGCAATAATTTTAGTGGGAGCAATAATACTGATGCCGGAAATAAAGGAAAAATTCGTTACAGAGGAAGAAGCGGCATATGTAACTGAAAGCAGCGCTCCGGAATATGATGTTCTGGCAGACACATCGGAAGAAGCTATGCCGATGATGGCTTCAGAAGAGGCTATAATCGAAGAAACCAAAGATGGTTATATGGATGCAGAAACAGAAACGGTTAAAACAACCTCTGCGACTACAAACGCAGAAAATGAAAAAGCTACTGTAGATACGGCATATAAAAGAGCTGAAAGTACGCCGGATAACGGTGAAAACGTGATTATGGGTGCACATTATTCAGAACCTGAAACGACAGTGGAAGAAGAGGCAGCGACGGAAGATTTACTTCGCACCGATGACGTTGCCGAAGAAAGCGATGATGCAAAGGAAGCATCTGAAGAACCCACATTTACGGCAGATGAAGTGGTCAGCACTTCAGAAGCGACTATAGCAGAGACAGAGCACGCTTCAGAGGTGGCTACAGTTCCTTCGGAAAGCGGGGAAAAAGTCAAGATTGCTTCAGGAGGCGGATCTTCTTCGGCGGCAAGGAATATGACCGGGGCTGAAGAGGCAGAAAAGGAAAAACGGGATGTAACAATTTCTGAAGCAATAGCTCTTATCGGAATAAATGAAGCAAGTCTGACACCTTCCGGAATGGCTTTGACATCTTCTGAGGTAACCTATGCGGAATTTTCGCCGGAGGGAAATATTACAGCATATGAAATCAATATGGTTTTTGAAAAGGATGGAGCAAAAGTAATTATCCGTATTACCGATTCTGCTACACCACTGGCATTTGATGTGGCAGGACATTCGGGAATGATTTCCGCATCAAAAACAGTTGGCGGAACAGACGTTTTCGTAACAGCTTATAACCTTACTTCTGAGGAAGTTACAAATTACTTAAGCGGCATAAATTAAGGAGGCAAGAATATGAAAAAGATTATATCATTGTTACTCACCTTCGCACTTTTATTTACTGTTACAGCATTTGCAGAAGAAAATGAAAAGATGAAGGAAGTGCTTCTGTCTGTAAAGGAAAGAATTCCTGACACAGAAGAGTTTGAAAACTTTGAAAGTTCCGAGCGCACAAGAAACGGAGTAACCTCTTACAACTTCATGTGGTATTCGACAGGGGATGATTATAAGGAGATGAGTGTAAGAGTTACGGAAAGTGGAATTATCACCAGCTATAACTTTTATAAAAACGAAAAAAGATCTGATACTCCTTCTGTAAACAAACCTCTGACAAAGGATTTTCTCG
>JAUNRD010000422.1 GCA_030535815.1 Clostridia bacterium | reverse complement strand
TTTAGCTGTAATTTCTGCCATTTTCGTATCCTCCTTAAAATTACTCTGCCTTTTCTTCAGCAGGAGCTTCTTCAGCAGCAGCCTCTTCTGCAGGAGCAAAAGATTCGCCCTGTCTTCCTTCGATAACAGCGTTTGCCATAGCGCCTGCGATAAGGCTTACGGCACGGATAGCGTCATCGTTACCGGGGATTACGTAATCAACTTCGTCGGGATCGCAGTTTGTATCAACGATAGCAACGATGGGAATGTGAAGCTTTCTTGCTTCTGCTACAGCGTTCTTTTCCTTCTTGGGGTCAACAACGAACATAGCAGCGGGAAGTCTCTTCATTTCCTTGATACCGCCAAGGTTGTCTTCAAGCTTCTTCCATTCGAGACGAAGCTTAATAACTTCCTTCTTGGGGAGAACATCAAATGTTCCGTCTTCTTCCATCTTCTGAAGCTGGAAGAGTCTTGCAATTCTTGTGGTGATGGTCTTGAAGTTTGTAAGCATACCGCCATACCATCTGGAATTTACAAAGTACATACCGCATCTTAAAGCTTCTGTCTTAATAGCTTCCTGAGCCTGCTTCTTTGTACCAACGAAGAGGATGTCTCCGCCTTCAGCAGCGATGCTCTTGATGAAGTCATAAGCTTCATTAGCCTTCTTTACGGTCTTTTCAAGGTTGATGATATAGATACCGTTTCTTTCGGTAAATATATACTCAGCCATTTTGGGGTTCCAACGTCTGGTCTGATGTCCGAAGTGAACACCTGCTTCCAGAAGCTGTTTCATTGAGATTACTGACATAGTTAAACACTCCTTTTAGTTTTTTTATACCTCCGCCCTGCACCGTCCGCTACACCCTTTCGGGAACTAATCAGACTCATCAGAACGTGTGTATTTTAATATTTAACCTATGAGATTATATCATAAGCTTTTTACATTGTCAAGCATTTTTTTACATTTAAAATAAATCGGTTCTTTCTTCTTTAAGTGCCGCTATTTCCTTTACGGCGGCTTCTGCTACGGCGGCATATCGTTCCTTTTTCTTTCTTATTTTGTGAAATTCGTGGCTTACTATTCCGAAATTTGCATTCATTGGCTGGAAATGCTCCGCCTCGCCATTTGCCACATAATCCGAAAGCGCGCCCGTAACAGTCCCCTTACCCGGCACAAAGCTTTCTTTTCCCGTAAGATAAGCATAGGCGTTTATGCCCGCAATGAGCCCGGATACCGCCGATTCCACATAGCCCTCAACACCGGTAATCTGTCCTGCAAAGAAAATATTTTCTCTGCCTTTGACAGAATAGTTTGCGTTAAGCACCTCAGGTCCGCAAAGGAAGGTGTTTCTGTGCATTACGCCATAGCGTAAAAATTCCGCATCGGAAAGACCGCCTATCATAGAAAACACTCTCTTCTGCTCGCCGAACTTAAGGTTGGTCTGAAATCCAACCATATTGTAGACCGTTCCTTCCGTGTTGTCACGGCGAAGCTGAACAACGGCGTGATATCGCTCGCCCGTTACGGGGTTTTCAAGTCCCACCGGCTTCAAGGGTCCGAAAAGTAATGTTTCGCTTCCGCGCTTTGCCATAATTTCCACGGGCATACATCCCTCGAAAACGGAGGGCTTTTCAATATCCTCGTGAAGGGGTGCTGTTTCCGCATTTATCAGTGCCTCATAAAAGGCGTCATACTCTTCTTTGGTCATAGGGCAGTTTATGTAATCGGGAGTACCCTTATCGTAGCGGCTTTTAAAATACGCCCTTGTCATATCAATGGAGTCAAAGCTTACTAACGGTGCCGCCGCATCGTAAAAGGACATAAAGCCTCCTGTGAGCTTTCCGATTTCCTCGGCAAGTGCACCCTCTGTCAAGGGACCTGTTGCGATTATAACGCACTCATCTTCGGGTATAGATATTATCTCCTCTTCGATTATTTCGATATTTTCATTTTCCTTAATCTTTTTTGTTACGGTATCGGAAAACTTTTCCCTGTCAACCGCCAGTGCTCCTCCGGCAGGAACCTTTGTTTCGTCCGCCGAGGAAATTATAACGGAGTCCATTATCCTCATTTCCTCTTTAAGAAGTCCGCAGGCGTTATCAAGGCTGTCACCCTTAAGGGAGTTACTGCAGACAAGCTCCGCAAAGCCTTCGTACTTATGGGCAGGGGAA
>JAUNRD010000421.1 GCA_030535815.1 Clostridia bacterium | reverse complement strand
ATTTAAAACAGTCAAATTTACTTTAAAAGTTTCTCATATTAAATTGATATTCATGTATATTTATCTAATAGTATTTAAATTAGTGGTATTGAGTTTAATTCAAATAATATTGATACAATTAAAGTATTTTTGAAAAAGTGATAAAATTAGTTTTTTGTAGATAAAATAAAGCTGTTTTGATAAAATTAAAGTTAAGTTTAAAAAAAGTAAAAAAAGGAATAAATTTAGTAAAATTCATTCATTCTTTCAAATGCTTCGTCGAAACTAGGCATATTGGTTTGGCATCCTTGATGTTCAACAATGAAGGATGATACGGTTGATGCAAACTTAGCGGATTGTTCTAATGATTCCCCATTCAAGAATCTTGATAAGAATCCTGCCCTATAGGAATCTCCTGCACCGGTTGGGTCAATAGCTTCCCTAGTTACAGCATCGATTTTTATTTTCTCTTCATTTGAGTAGAGCTCACTACCGTTTGCTCCGCAGGTTTTAACGATTATTTTCGGACCTAATTCCCTGAGGCCATCCAAATCCACTTCAAGAGCATCTAAAATCCTTTCAATTTCATGATGATTTCCAAAAAGGATGGTAGTGTTTTCAATTACGTCTCTCAATTTTTTAGTGTCATACATTCCAAGGTCTTGGCCAGGGTCAAATGAAACGAGCAAGTCTTCATTCTTTGCTTCTTCTGAACATTTCCAATTGAAATCAGGGTCTCCGGTTGCAAGATGTATCGCTTCAGCGTTTTTGATTGCAGCTGAAGGCACTTTGCTTTCTGCAAATTCGCGGGCAGCACCCCAATAGAAGTAACTGATCTGGTCTTCATTGTCATTTGTCAAAACAAATGCGGTAGGTGTTGCTTCACCTGGAACAACAATTAATGAGTCTGTATCGATACCTAAATTTTGCATGTGTTCAAAGTATTCGGTTTTTTTGAAATCTCCTCCTACAGCGGAAACTAAGGATGTTTTCAATCCTAATTTCGCTCCAACACAAGCAACATTTGCCGCAGCTCCACCATTAAAGGTTTTCATGGTAGTAATTGGAGCTGAAAAATTTGCTTTTGGAAATTCAGGCACTCTAATAATATAATCGTGAGCAGTGTGGCCAATCGCCAATAAATCTCTGTTTTTTACCATAATATCTCCTTTTAAGTCTTCAATTTAATATTGTGTTTTATCATTATTTAATGTTTTGAAAATTCAACTTTATGAAAAATCACACAGTCACGGTTTCATATAATCATATATTTAATTATATTATTATCTCACTTTGGTGAGAGCATTTGAAAAGTATTAGTCCATAGGTGCAAAACCTTCTTTCTCAATGTCTTTTTGAGCGGCATTAGTCAAGTAATTGATTAATTCATCAACTTCATCCTTATCTTCATTGACTTTAACTAAACTGATTACATGCCGGGTATCAAATTTTAAAAGTTCATTTCCTTTAAAATAGCTTGCATTTAAAAAAGTATGTAAATCTTTGGAATTTCTGACTAATTTAAAGGCATCGAATTGTGAGTTTACGGTTTTTTTGATGTTGTACTCAATATCATAATGCTGCAGGCTGTTCCATGCGAGTCTTTGGGCCGAACCGTTCACATTTACAAAATCAAGACCCTCTAAATCTGAAATGCTTTCAATTTTTTTAGATTTCGGGCTTGAAATCAATACCAGATAATCATAGGCTATTGGGATAAAGTTCAAGTCTCTTTCGAAAGCTATTAACGGGTCATCCAAGGTCAAAATATCAACTGCACCTCTTTTTGCAAGTTCAAATGCATCTTCATCACTGCTGCTGTAAATATTTGCATTGAATGGAAGGGCAATGCTTTCCAAAAGGCCGGTACTAATGTGTCCACCAACAATATTGATGTTAGGTGTTTTTTCAATCTGAATTGCATACTTCCTGAATTCGTCAAGCAATTCCAATCCTTCGGTAGTGAGAACTGTTCCGTTTCCTACTTTCTGTGTAATTTTAAACCCTAATTTTTTTTCTGCTTTAAGTATTCTTCTGTTAAATACTGTATGGGATATATTCAGTTCCTTTGCAGATCGTCTTTGGGATTTTGTTTTTGAAAGTGATTCCAGACTTTCATATAATTTATAGTCGTAAATTGCACCGTCTATATCTAGACTGATTAACCCTTTACTTTGAAAT
>JAUNRD010000048.1 GCA_030535815.1 Clostridia bacterium | reverse complement strand
GGTATCACAGCTATTCAGGTTGATATAAAGATTGACGGTCTTACACCCGAAATCATTAAGACAGCCTTCGAGAAGACCAGAGTTGCAAGACTCCACATCTTAGACGATGTAATGCTCAAACGAATTGCAGAGCCCAGAGAGCAGCTTTCTGCTTACGCTCCCAAGATTATCTCCACTAAGATTGATCCTGAGAAGATTCGTGAAGTTATCGGTTCCGGCGGTAAGACAATTCAGAGAATTACTGCAGAAACCGGCGTTAAGATTGATATCGAGGACGACGGAAGCGTATTTATCGCTTGCGTAGACTACGAAGCAGGTTTGAAGGCGTTGAAGATCGTTGAAGGTATCGCATCCGAGCCCAAGGTTGGTGAAACCTACACAGGTAAGGTTATGAGAATTATGGACTTCGGTGCATTTGTTGAATATCTTCCCGGCAAGGAAGGCCTGGTTCACATCTCCAAGCTTGACACAAAGAGAGTTGACAAGGTAACAGATATCGTTTCCGTTGGCGACGAAATCCAGGTTAAGTTAATCGAAGTTGACCGTCAGGGAAGAATTAATCTCTCCAGAAAGGACGCTCTTTTAGACCTTGAAAAGAAGGCTGAAGACGCAGAATAATGATAGAAATAAAAACTCTTTCAAACAAATTGAAAATTGCATATGAAAGATTACCTCACGCCCGCTCAGTTTCAGCGGGCGTTTGGGTTTTATCCGGGTCAAGATATGAAAAGATAAGCGGAATTTCCCATTTTATCGAGCATATGCTTTTTAAAGGAACAAAAACAAAGACAGCCCGCGAAATAGCGGAAAAGATGGACATGACCGGAGGACAGTTAAATGCCTATACCACCAGGGAATATACCTCTTATTATGCACTTACGGTGGATAAAAGCTTAGAGGAAGCTCTTGAGGTTTTAAGCGATATGGTTATTAATTCACGGTTCTCGGAAAGCGATATTGAGCTTGAGAAGGGCGTGGTTTTAGAAGAAATCGCAATGTACGAGGATTCGCCGGAGGATCTTGTTTATGATTTACTTGAGGAGCACGCATTTTCGGGAAATACCCTTGGACGAAGCATAACAGGAACCCGTGAAAGCGTTATGAGCATAACAAGGGACGACATTCTTTCCCATATGGAAGCTTTTTACGCTCCGTCCAATATGGTGCTTTCAGTGGCGGGAAACTTTAGCGAGGATGAGCTTTTATATTTTGCCGAAAAATATTTCGGCGATATGAAGGATTCATCAGCCGTAAAGCCTGAATATGTAAAACCTGTTTTTACGAGCGGCGAAAACACCACGGTAAAGGAAATCGAGCAGGCAAATCTTGCCATTGGATATGAGAGCTTCGGGTACGATAACGATCTTCGTTATCCTCTTATAATACTGAATAATGCCTTCGGCTCTTCTATGAGTTCCAGGCTTTTTCAGAGGATAAGAGAGGAAGAAGGACTGGCGTATTCGGTGTATTCATCCGTTGCAAGCTACCGCGATATCGGTCTTTTCAGCATTTATGCCGGACTGAAAGCAGAAAACCTTGAAAAGACAGAAAAGATAATTAAAGAAGAAACTGAAAAGCTTATGAAAAGCGGTCTTAGCGAGGAAGAAATAATGCGCGCCAAAAAGCAGATTGCAGGAAGCCTCGTTTTAAGCGGGGAATCTGTAAGCAGTCATATGAGCTCTATTGGCAAGGGAATTTTATTGAACGGTGCGGTTAAAACCGAAGAAGAAATCCTTAAAAAGGTAGAAGGCGTGACCTGTGAAGACATACTTTCTGTGGCGGAGAAGGTTTTCGCGGGAGGTTACTTTATGGAAATCGTCAGAGGGAAATAGCGAAAAACAGAAAAGAGTATCTCATTTTAAGAGATACTCTTTTTTTTAACGATATTATGTCGTAATGTTTTTGTTTAATGCTCCACGATGCGACAGTTTTTTCTGTATCCTTTTGATATACTTATAAAAAGCTTGTCCGGGAGTGTTTTTGTTGAAGTTAATAAAAAGAATAAAAAAGTTTATATTAAACAGAGAAAAATTAAAGTATGCAGCAATAGCGGCTTTTTCCTCTGCAAAGGTTTATGCGGATGTGATGCCCTTTGGATTGCCTGCCTGCTTTGTGCTGGATAATAGCCCTGTGGGTATTCTTATCTATGTTGCGGTGATGGTTTTTGCAGGAACGGGGTTTTCTTCATATCTCAGGCATATCTTTGCTTTGATAATTTATAAAATTTCGGAAAAAATTCTTAAAGACAGGGTTCCTGAATTTATAATTATGGGGTGTTCGGTGTTGCTTGGCGGAGCTGTATCCCTTTTATTGCTTAATGAAAAAAGATGGATGATGTTTTCCTTTGCGGCGCAGGAAGCAGTTATATCTTCGGTGTTTATTTTTGTGCTGAGAAAAGCAAAGGAGGTTGTCAGGGAGAAGAAACGAGGCGAAATTACAACTGAAAGTGAGCTGGCTTTCCCACTGATTTCCTGCATGGCCATGTGCCTTGCATTTTCTGACCTTGAACTGGGAAGAATATCGGTTTCCTGCGTACTGCTGCTTTTAATAGGCATGGCGTCGGCATATAAGTATAAAGCACCGGTAAGTGCGGTAATAAATATGGCTATGAGTTTTTTCTGTCTTTCCTTTACCCCGGAAAACACAGCGGTTTCTGTCTATCTTATTCTTTCGGGCTTTTGTGCATCGATTCTTAAAAACTACGGAAAGTTTCTTATACCGTGTACATATCTGGCTTTTTTGCCGCTTTTTTCAAATATGAGAGTAAATATTACCAGCATATATATTGAAGATGTATTCATGGCGGCATTGCTGTTTTTAGTTATACCTGGGAAGTTTTTCTCGTTCATGGATGTTATTCCTTACACTGACGGAGAGGGAGTGCCCGGGATAAAGCTTCATGAAAAAGTAAATATTGTTGCAGATGCCTTTTATTCCATATCAGAAATTTTTTCCGGATTTCCTCTGCGGATTTATGATAATGAAGAAAAAGACGCATCCAAACTTACGGTGGAAAAGGTTTGCAGGGATTGCGTTTTTAAGGGGAGGTGCAGCGAAGAAGCAGAAAGGGTGCTAAGAAGTTACAGTACTGATAAGGGAAGAATTTGGGAAAAAGAGCTTACTTGTGCCAGAAGAAGAGAGCTTTTATCGGCTTTTTCCGGAAACTTCAGAGTTTTGCGGATGGAAAATATGTGGGACAGCCATATCAAAGAGGCAAACGAAGCGGTTTCGGAAGAAATGGTATGTATTGCGGATATGCTTAAAAAGATTGCCTCGGAAAAAGATATGAACTTAAGGAGAGATGAGGCTTCTGAGAATGAACTTAAGACAGCTCTTAAAAAAAGAGGAATAGGGGTAAAAAGTCTTATTGCAGGGAAAAACTCAGACGGACTGTTTAATGTGATTATAGATCCTGTCAAGATGAAAGCTATAGCGGATTATGAAGACTATTTTTCGGGGATTATAAAAGATACGCTGGGTGTTGATGCGATACGCTATGGAGTTGAACCGAGATATTCAGGAAAGGTGTTTTTTTCGGAGACTCCTTCTCTTAAAATTGAAAAATCGGTATCATCAGACTCGGTGGAGAAAGTATCGGGAGACAGTGTGGCGTTTTCTTATATAGATGAAGGGCACTTTGCGATTGTACTCTCTGATGGTATGGGAACGGGAGTGAAAGCCGGAAGTAAAAGCAAGGCGGCATCAGAGCTGTCGGTTAAGCTGCTGGCGGCCGGAATGAATATTCGCTCCGCACTGGGGATGGTTAATGCTCTGCTTTTAAGACAGGGAGGAAAAGATTTTGTGACCTTGGATATGGCAGTGATCAATCTTGAAACCGGAGAAGTGGAAATGTCAAAAAATGCCTCTGCATCAAGCTATATATTAACGTGTGGAGGGAAGGTTATTCCTCTTGATATAAGCGGAAGTCCGCTGGGGATTATTGGAAAGGCAGAAAGCGGATTGAAAAAATATCGTATAGCCGAAGGAGATTTTCTGATTATGGTTTCTGACGGTGTGGCAGACTGTTTTTCCGAGAAGGATACACTGGCTGAAAAAATAGAGGCATTTATTCCGGGCTCTGTGGAAAATCTTACTGATTACATTATGGCTCAGGCTAAAGCAAGAAGCGGGAATGGACTTAATGACGATATGACGGTGATTGCAGTCGGATGTATAAAAAAGCAAAAAAGTGGTAAAGCTAAAGAAAAAGGAGGCTTGGTTTATGAGAAGCGACAAAAAAGTGATTATTTTAGATAACATCAAATCTGACTGCATAGAGCAGGCTATGTTTATATTGAAAGATTCGGCTCCTGCGAATATAGATGCCGTCAGAGAAGCTGAAAAAATTGTTGAAAACTATACCAAGAGGTATCACCATACGCTTTATTCCAAAGTGTTCAAAGGCAAAAAAGTTTCCGGTGCTGTACTGGCGGGGATAATTCTGGGGTGTACGGCATTTCTCGGAATAGCCTGCGCTGTATGGATAATATAAAAATAAGCACTTACCCTGAAGAGTAAGTGCTTATTTTTATATTTCTGTATTTATTGCCATGCCTGTTTTTGCTGATTCGAAGCATGCTTCCATAACCTTTACAACCCGGAGTGCCTGTTCAGGCTTTATGGTAAGCTCTGCTTTGCCTTCAATGGCATTTATCATCTGACGGTAGGTGGGATTTAAGTTGTCTTCAACATCTGTGGGAGCCGATATGTGAATTGTATCAACTGTATCGGGATCACGAGGGGCCATGGTCTTTGAGGGGCCCACTTTGTTTTTTGCAATTTCTGCGCCCCAGGTGGACTGACGGTCCTTGCATCTTACTATTGTTCCTTCGCAGTCCCAGTCGCCGATTTCAAGGGAGCCTTCCTTGCCTAAAACATACCATCTGGGATGCTTTATAAAGTTATTGGTGGAAACCTCAATGTACGCTGTAACTCCGTTTGAAAGGGTTAATACCAGGTGGAAGTTATCGTCAACCTCGGAATAGTTTACGTTATACATCTTGCAGAAGATATTTGTTACCCTGGCATCGGGATACATATACATAATCTGGTCGATTAAGTGAACACCCCAGTCAAGCATCATTCCGCCGCCCTGGGCTTTGTCTGTTCTCCAGCCCTTGGGAAGACCGCGGGAGCCTTCAACACGGGATTCAATTAAGTAAACATCACCAAGTAAGCCTGCCTCAACATTGCGCTTCATAAGTATAAAGTCCTTGTTTACACGACGGTTCTGGTCGATGGTGAAGATTTTGCCCTCTTCTTTGGCAACTGCCATAATTTCAAGTAAATCTTCGGAGGTTATGGTAACGGGCTTTTCGCAAAGTACGTGCTTTCCCGCACGGAGTGCATTTATGCAAAAGTCCTTATGAAGATGATTGGGAACAGCAACTAAAACAATGTCAATTTCGGAATCGGAATAAATTTCCTCTGCCGAGCCATAGACATAAAGTCCCTTTTCTGTTGCAACTGCCTGTCTTTCGGGATTGATGTCGTAAACTCCTTTTACTTTGATGATGTCTGTAAGCTCTTTAGACTGTGTAAGGTGATGGCCTGCCATTCCGCCAAAGCCTATAAATGCAACATTATGTACCATAGTAATTACCTCACTGATTCGTTAGTATTTGTTTGTGGGATTTAATTGAATTTCCGTAGAAAACGCCTGCTCCTGTTCGGAGCCGGCTATTTTGTAATTCACAAAACAGTTTCGCTATTCGCTTCACTTATAGTTTTGTGAATTGCCCGTCTGAAAATTTTTTTTATTGAAAATAGTGATACAAGCCCTATCCGGGCTGTATCAGCTTAAGTTTCACAGAATTACTCCGCTATTCGCTTCGTAACCATTCTGCGAAACTCTCGCAAAAAAATTCTTTGTTGAAATAGTGATACACCCCCTATTCGGGGCTGTATCAGCTTAAGTTTCACAGAATTACTCCGCTGTTCGCTTCGTAACCATTCTGCGAAACTCTCGCAAAAAATTTCTTTGTTGAAATTTTTTGCTTAAATCCACCACATATCGCCTGAAGACTGGTAGATTAAAACTTCCTTAAGGAAGGAAACTGCCTTTTCAAGACCTTCTGTGGGGCTCATCAGAGCGTCCTCGTGCTCGATGGAGATTGCTCCGTCATAGCCTGTTAACTTAAGGGCACTGATGATGTTATTCCATACTTCCTTGCCGTGACCGTAGCCAACGGTTCTGAACTGCCAGGAACGGCCGGCCAGATCGCCATAGCTCTTTGTGTCAAGAACACCGTTGATTTCGGTGTTTCTGCGGTCAATTATTGTATCCTTTGCGTGGAAGTGATAAATCGCACCTTTGAGTGCAACGATTGCTGCTGCAGGATCAATTCCCTGCCAGAAAAGATGGCTGGGGTCAAAGTTTGCACCGATGATGTCGCCTACTGCGGCCCTTAATTTAAGCAATGTTTCGGGATTGTAAACCGCAAAGCCGGGATGCATTTCAAAAGCAATTTTCTTGATGCCGTGAGCTTTTGCAAATTCTGCCATATCCTTCCAGTAGGGGATGATTTTTTCTTCCCACTGCCACTTTAAGATATCGCCGTATTCGTTGGGCCATGCACAGGTTACCCAGTTGGGATTTTTAGATTCTTCGCAGTCACCGGGGCAACCGGAAAAGCCGATTATGGTGTCAACACCGAGGGCTTCTGCCGCAAGGATTGCATTTTTAAATTCATTGTGGAACTTTTCTGCAATTTCCTTTGTGGGGTGAAGGGGGTTGCCGTGACAGCTTATTGCTGATATAGTGATTTCGTATTTTTCGAGTAAAGCCTTGTATTCCTTTATTTTTTCGGGATTGCCGATAAGCTCTTCAGGCTTTAAGTGTGCATTTCCGGGATAGCCGCCTGCACCGATTTCGATGCAGTCAACACCGAGTGAGTGAAGATAGGAAAGTGCATCCTCAAATTTGTAAGAACTTAAAACGGGATTCATAACGCCGAGTTTCATAAAAATTCCTCCTTAATAGGGGTTTGATATAATTATACTACGAAGGATTGTCTTTTTCAATAACAATATTGACTTGTTTTTGAACTATATTGCTCTTTAGCATAAAAATTTCAATAAAGAAATTTTTATGCGAGGGTTGTGCGAAACGGTTGCCACACGAAGAGTGTGGCAGTTTTGTGCAACAAAATCATCAAAATGCGAAAAGCATTTTGTGCACTTGTAAATAAATCGGCAAAAGAGCAATGCACATTCTTAAAGAAGAACCTCTTTTCCTGTTTTTGCGGATTCGTAAATTGCACAGAGGATTTTAATCATATTAAGTCCCTGCTGGGGAACAAAATTGGGCTCGGCATTGCCGTTTATTACCTCGGCAAAGTTATGAAGCATTCCTGCGTGGCGTTCGTACCTTAAGGGATTGATATTGGGGAATACGTCCATAATTGTGCCGTTTTCCTCGGTGAAAAGCTTTAACCTGTGGTCAAGATTTGTCCACTTTGCGCCTGCCTTTGAACCGCGGAGCTCAACAAAACCGTATTCTGTTTCAATGTTACTTGCCCAGGAAAATTCAATCTGCATACAAGCGCCGTTGTCAAATTTAATAAAGCCCATTGCAAGGTCTTCAACGTCGAAGGTTCCGCCTTCTTTCTCATCACCATAGCGTGATGCGGTGGATTCCTTGGTGTCTTCGCCTGCAAATTTGTTGTAGGTGCAACCGGTAACCGCCACAGGTCTGGGATTACCCATAAGCCACATTGTAAGGTCTATCATATGTACGCCAAGGTCGATTAAGGGACCGCCTCCGGACATTGCCTTGGTAGTAAACCATCCGCCCTTGCCGGGGATTCCGCGGCGTCTTATCCAGCCGCAGCGTGTAGCGTAGATGTCTCCCATTTTACCGTCTTCAATATACTTTTTAAGGAATGGTGACATGGGAAGGTAGCGGTTGTTTCGCATTACCATAAGGGTTTTGCCGGATTCTTCTGCCGCCTTATTCATTTTAAGACATTCCTCAACGCTTACGGCATCGGGCTTTTCGCATATTACGTGAAGTCCTTTGTTTAATGCCTTTACAGCGATGATCGAGTGAAGATAGTTGGGTGTTGCGATATCAACGGCATCGAGATTTTCTTTTTCAAGAAGCTCTTCATAGTCTGTGTACGCCTTTGCACCGAAAACTCCGGCAAAATGTTCGGCCCTTTCTTTTATAATATCACAGGTTGCCACAACATCGAAATAGTCTGAAAGTTGCTGGAGGGCAGGGGTATGGGCATAGCGGCAGATACCGCCACAACCGATTATTGCGAGTTTAATTTTGCTCATAAAATCACCATTCTTGTCAAATTAGATAATAAATACGGGAATTTGTGCTTTTAGACACCACAAGGTCATTATAAAGTATCTGATTTCCCTTTTCAAGCCGAAATCGGATACTTTTTGTACAAAATCGGATACTTTCATGAGGGAGGAAAGGAAAAAATACTTGTCAAATGCAATGTTTTATAGTATAATATATATTTGGTAAGAAATGCGAAAGGAGACCGCTTTATGTATATACCGCAAAAACAGTATGAACCGAACGCATCGGAGATAAATGATTTGCTTGAACGGAAAAAACATGAAGAGGAAATGGAAAAAGCATTAGAACGGCTGGAAACGGTAAAAAGAAGAAAAAAGAAAACTTTTTTGTGCAGTCTGACGGGAGCGGTTGTCGGCATCTTATACATAGTATATATAGCTCTGGGAATCGAATGGATTGACAGATTGCTTGCTGAGCTTTCCGGTGGAAATGCAATTGTGAGGTTTATTCTTGATTTTCTGCCACCGCTCATTATTACGGGGATTTTCGCATACTTTATTGCAAGAAAAGAAAAGGGTATAATAACATATATTTTCAGCGCTATATCTGTTTTTATGGTAGTGTTATTGGTATTTTTGGTATATGTAAGCCTTATGATGAGGTAACAGAAAGAAGGTAATTTATGGCTAAGATCAAAATTATATGTGACAGCGCGGCGGATATTCCCGCAGATGTTGCAGAAAATCTCGGGATAAGAGTGATGCCTCTTTGGTACACCTTTGACGGAGAGAATTATCTGGCTGACGGAATTGATATGACAAAAACTGAGTTTTTCAATAAAATGAGAGAGGAAAAGGTTCTGCCCAAGACATCTCAGGTAACAGCTCCTCAGTGGGAAGAGGCTTTCCGTGAAGAACTGAAAAATGCGGATTCAATTCTCTGCTTCACAATGAGCTCTGCGGCAAGCGGAACCTGTCAATCGGCAAATATTGCAAAAAATGAAATTCTGGCAGACAATCCGGATGCAGATATTACGATAGTTGACTCTATGGCTCTTTCTTTTACTTACGGTCTTGCAATAACAAAGGTTGCGCCTATGGTAAATGAGGGAAAGACAGTAGAAGAAATTATCACAGAATATGAAAGAATAATGTCAAAAGAGGTTTATTTCTTCTTAGTCGAGGATCTTGAGTTCCTGAAAAAAGGCGGAAGAATTAACCTTGCTACATTGGCTCTGGCAAATATAATGGACATAAAGCCTGTTTTAACCATTCGCGATGGTCTTGTTGTAAGCTGTGACAAGATAAGAGGCGGTAAGAGATTATACGATAAGTTTATGCAGATGTATAAGGACAAGGGCTATGTCCTT
>JAUNRD010000420.1 GCA_030535815.1 Clostridia bacterium | reverse complement strand
GATTCTTCCATGGGGTTTGATGCCGACACCTGCTCTGTTATGAACACCGTTCACGGCCAGTCCCCCGACATTGCTCAGGGTGTTGGAGACAACAACGATGAAAACAGCGGTGCGGGCGACCAGGGACTTATCTTCGGTTTTGCATGCTCTGAAACTGACAATCTTATGCCCCTTCCCATCTATCTTGCTCACAAGCTTTCAGAGAGACTTACCTTTGTAAGAAAGTCAGGCCTTTTAACCTATCTCCGTCCTGACGGCAAAACTCAGGTTACCGTTGAATATGACGAAAACGATGTTCCCAAGAGAATTGATGCAATCGTTGTTTCTACACAGCATTCAGAGGATGTTACGCTCGAGCAGATCAAGGAAGATATTATAAAGCATGTAATCACACCTATCATTGACGAAAAGATGATGGATGCTGATACAAAGATTTACATAAATCCCACAGGTCGATTCGTAATCGGCGGTCCCTTTGGCGATTCCGGTCTCACAGGCAGAAAGATTATCGTTGATACCTACGGCGGTTATGCCCGTCACGGCGGCGGAGCTTTCTCGGGGAAAGACCCTTCCAAGGTTGACAGAAGTGCGGCTTATATGGCTCGTTACATCGCAAAAAATCTTGTTGCGGCTTCTCTTTGTGAGAAATGTGAAATTCAGCTTGCCTATGCCATCGGTGTTGCAAAGCCCGTATCCGTAAGAGTTGATACATTCGGTACAGGTAAGCTTTCCGAGGACAAATTGGAAGAGCTTGTTATAGAAAACTTTGACTTAAGACCGTACGGAATTATCAAGACTCTCGGCCTTCGTAATCCCATTTATAAAAAGACATCCAACTACGGACACATGGGAAAAGAGGGTCTTCCCTGGGAAGAAACCAATATGGCAGAAACCCTTAAAAAGGCGGCTAATATATAATGAATTGCACCGGAACTGCGAAAAAAATCGCATTTCGGTGCATTTATTTTTACTTTTTACTTGACAAAAAAATGGATATGAATTATACTGTCATTAGTGTGTTTTTACATATTGAACGGGGGAAATGTCTTGGCAATATCCGATTTTGAAGCTTTAACCGATGAAGAATTGATTGAAAAAAGCAGAAATGGAGAAGATTATGCTCTTGATGTGCTTATTTCAAGATACATCGGATTGGTTCGCCAGAAGGCGTTCAGGTTTTTTCTGGTTGGTGCCGATAAGGAGGATTTGCTTCAGGAAGGCTTGATAGGTCTTTTTAAGGCTACGAGAGACTATAAGGCAGAGCTTTCCGTTCCTTTCAGAAGTTTTGCCGAAACTTGCGTCAAGCGCCAGCTTGCAACGGCAATTAAAGCGGCAACAAGGCTTAAACACAGTCCCCTCAATAACTCCGTTTCCTTAAATCGCCCGGTTTTCGACGAAGAAGAGGATTTTGAGCTTATGGATATGATATCCCGTGATTCCATTCCGAATCCTGAGGATATTATTATAAATAAAGAGCGATATGATACAATTGGCGAAAAGATTAAAAAACACTTAAGCAAGTTCGAGCTTAAGGTTCTGGAATATTATCTGGACGGTAAAAGTTATCAGGAAATCGCATTGCTTTTGGATAAACCCCAGAAGGCTATTGATAATGCACTTCAGAGAATAAGACATAAGGTTGAAGTGATATCGGGGGAAAATCATTAATTACGTAATATGCTCTTGCCGTATAAGCGGCTTTTCGGTGCAAGTCCGAGGAGAGTGAATTTATACTATTTTTTTCAAAGTGAGGAGATCAAACATGTACCAGGACAAGACATTGGTATGCAAGGATTGCGGAAACGAATTCGTTTTCACAGCAGGCGAACAGGAATTTTATGCAGAAAAAGGTTTTCAGAATGAGCCCCAGCGCTGCAAGGCTTGCAGAGACGCTAAGAAGGCTTCTATGAGAGAAAACAGAGAGATGTACACAGCTGTTTGCGCAGCTTGCGGTAAGGAAGCAAAGGTTCCCTTTGTTCCGAAGAACGACAAGCCCGTATACTGCAGCGAGTGCTTCGCTAACCGTAAGGCTGAATAATTTTGCTGATTGAAAGAGCTTTTGGGTAATGCCCTGAAGCTCTTTTTTGTATTCAAAAAGGCTGTGGGATTTCACAGCCTTTTATTGTATAAAGAAAACCACGCGATAGTCGCGTGGTTTAAAAAAGGTTAACC